>JBAUGC010000920.1:0-6814 GCA_049679485.1 Xanthobacteraceae bacterium | reverse complement strand
GTAAGTGGGCGCGTGCAGAAAAACCGCGAACGGACCCGCATTCATGAACCGGCCCCGCGGGCCGTTATTGATCGATTCCACGAGGGCCTGTTGCTCGGGTGTGAGGTTGTCCATCGAGATGGCGGGCAGGCGAGGGCTGGGCAGTTTATTCGACGGCTTTGTCGGCTTTTTCGGCATGGGTCCTGCTTGGTTAGGCTTTCATTTTTTGGCGACGAGATCGATCAGCGCCGACATGCCGACGTGGCCGGTGCCTTCGCTGATTGCGCTGTCATGCTCGCGGATTTCAAGCTCGGTCATATCGCCGAAGGCTTCCTCCAACAGGGCCCGCGTGTACAGGCGTTCCGGCTCAGGCGGCCCGCCGGTGCGATAGGCGAGTTGTTCGACGCGGTAACCCTGCATAAGGAGAAGGCCGCCAGGCTTGAGCGCGCGCTTCAAATTGGCAAAGAAACTCGTGCGCTCAGCAGGAAACACAACCTGCGTGAAAATGGCGACGATCACGTCATATGCGGTTTCCGGCCAGCGCCATGCGGTGACATCGGCGACTTCGGTCCGCAGGGCGACACCGCGCTCTTGAGCGAGCGCGCGCGCCTTCGCCAGCGCGACCGGCGAAAAATCGATCGACAGGACGTCGAGACCTTGTTCGGCGAGCCAGACGCCATTGCGGCCCTCGCCGTCGGCCACGGAAAGTGCCAATTGTCCGGGACGCAGACGATGTGCCTGCGCCTTGAGAAAGGCGTTCGGCTCCTTGCCGAAGACGTAGCCGGGAGGACTGAACCGCGTCTCCCATCGATCTAGTTCCGCCATGTCGCCGCCTGAAACGTTGCCGCAGCGCGCTTTTGCGGTTCGCGCCGTTGCATTAAGTGTAGCGCATGCCGCTTGCAGTGAAAGCCCTCCTGTTTGACGTATTCGGGACGCTGGTCGACTGGCGGACCAGCATTGCGCGGGAGGCGGAGGCGATGTTGGCCCCGCGTGGCTACGCCCTCGATTGGCTGGCGTTCGCCGACGTCTGGCGGGGCGAATATCAGGGCGCGATGGAGGAGGTGCGAAGCGGCCGTCTGCCCTTCTCCAAGCTCGATGTGTTGCATCGACGGAACCTCGATCTGATCGCGCCGCGCTTTGGCATCGATGCGCTCGGTGAGGAAGACCGCCGTCATCTCAATTTGGCGTGGCATCGGCTCGATGGGTGGCCAGACGTGCCGCCCGGGCTCGCGCGCCTAAAGCGAAGCTATCTCCTGGCGCCGCTGTCGAACGGCAATATTTCGCTGATGGTCGATCTGGCGCGGCGCAACAATTTTTCGTGGGACGCGATTTTAGGCGCTGAGGTTGCCGGCGATTACAAGCCAAAGCCGCGGGTCTATCTCGCCGCTGCGGAAGCGTTCGATCTAGTGCCGGATGAATGCCTGATGGTCGCCGCGCACAGCTCAGATCTCAAGGCCGCCGCTGCGCTCGGCCTGCGCACGGCCCACATTGCGCGTCCGGATGAGGCTGGACCGGGACGTGGCGAAAAAGCGCCCACCGTGATGGTCGATATCGCGGCAAAAAATCTCGAAGACCTGTCGAACCAGTTGGCTACCTAGGGCGCCTTAGTGTCCGTAGTGAGGAAAGATATGCTGGCGCGCACTGATCCGGACTGCCGCGCGGCGCATCTGCCACTCAAACAACTCGTCCGTCACCAGACCTAGGTATTTCAGCACGGTCAGCATTGGTGTGCTCCCTCGATCAATTACGCACCCGAGCGTCAACTATGACGATGCGTTCCGCAGCGAAGTGACTGCCATCACAACACTGCGCTTTACGTGTAAGCACGGACTTTTTGCGGCTTTTGTTGCGCTGGGGAGAGCGGAAATCTCTCCGCGCCTAGCCCGGCAGAGCAGGGTAGTCCGTGTAGCCCTTTGCCGAGCCACCGTAGAACGTCGGGCGGTCGGGGGGATTGAACGGAGAACCGCGGCGAAAGCGGTCGGGCAAATCGGGATTGGCGAGATAGAGCGCCGCAAACGACACCAGGTCGATCGTGCCTTCTCGCAATGCCGTGTTGGCACGTTCGAGATCGTAGCCTTTGTTGCCCATCAATGTGCCGCGCCAGATCCGGCGAAAGAATTTGATGTCCGGCACCTCGCCGGCGGGTACCGGATCGGTCGGGCCCGGCTCGACGATGTGCAGATAGCCGAGGCCGAAGCGATTGAGTTCACCGACCGCGACGGCAAACGTCGCCGCTGGATTGCTGTCGCCAATGTCGTTGAATGGGTTGGTTGGGGCGAGCCGGATGCCGACGCGGTCGGCGCCCCATTCGCCAACGATGGCTTCGGTCACCTCAATCAAAAACCGTGCGCGGTTGAGCGCACTGCCGCCATAGCGGTCGTTGCGCTTGTTGGTCTTGTCCTTCAGGAACTGATCGATGAGGTAGCCATTGGCGCCATGTAGTTCGACGCCGTCGAAGCCGGCCGTCTTGGCGTTCGCGGCGCCGCGGCGAAAGTCTTCGACCACGCCTGCGATCTCGCCCGTCTCAAGCGCGCGCGGCATCACGAAGGGCTGCATGCCCTGCGCGGTGATAATCTGCCCGGCCGGTTGCAGGGCCGACGGTGCCACAGGCGGCGCGCCGCCCGGCTGCAATGAAGGATGCGAGATGCGGCCCACGTGCCAGAGCTGGAGGAAAATGCGTCCTCCGGCGCCATGGACGCCCTCAGTGACGCGCTTCCAGCCGGCGACCTGCTCGGTGCTGAAAATACCGGGTGTCGCGGCATAACCCTGGCCTTGTTGCGAAACCTGGGTGCCTTCGGTGACGACGAGGCCGGCGCTGGCGCGTTGAACGTAATAGGTGACGTTGAGCGGGCTTGGCACTTCGCCCGGCCCGGCGCGATTACGCGTCATCGGCGCCATAACGATCCGGTTGGGCAGGTGGAGGGGGCCAAGGTGAAACGGGGAGAAAACGTTGATGCTTTGCGGGCTCTGGGTCATGGGCTCAGAAATATCGTGTGGTGCGATTTTTGGCGAGAGGGAGGTAATTGAGCCCAACGCGAACGTGAATCGCTCGCGTTGGGAGCATTGGCGGATTGCTCCTCGGGGGAGAGCTATTTGGCGTTTGGCCGCTCGACCCGAAAACCGCCATGGGAGTCGAGCGTGACATGGCCGTTGGCGACAGCGCGGGCCCAGCGGCTGGTCGCGGGGATTCCGCCAAAGGAAAAGAAATGCGGTACCACGTTCGCGGGCGTCGCCTCGGTTAGCGCGCGGATGATGTCGTCCGGCGTGGTCATGGCGAACATCTGCCGCATCAGGCCGGCGCGGCTGGTGAGCCCTTGCGCCGAGGCGCGCACGCCGCAGCGGCTCGCATAGCGCATCAGCGATGTGAGGCTGGTCGGCCCGGCGAGCCCGACGCGCAGCCGGTGTTCAAATCCGAAAGCGCGGAGCCGGGCAATGAAGTTGATGATCGCGCGCGCGTCGAAGGAGAATTGGGTGACGATCTCGACTGCAAGCCCGGTCGCTTCCGCCGCCGCGGTTTTTTCCGCCATAGCGCGGTTGAGTTCTTCGTCACCGATGCGCGGGTGGCCCTCAGGGTAGCCGGCGATGCCGATAGTGCGGATGCCACGCCGGCGCAGCGCACCGTTGTCGATGGCGTCAAACGCGCGCCGGAACGGGCCGCACTCGGCGCGATCGCCCGCGATCACCAGGACGCTGTCGACGGCAGCTTCGCCGTTGAGCCGCGCCAGCAGGTCGTCAAACGCCCCGACGCTCGTGAAGTTGCGCACCGCCAAATGCGGGACCGGCTCGAAGCCGGCCGCGCGCACACGGATTGCGGCCGCGAGAGATTCCTCGACAGGCCGATTTGGTACCGCGCTGAGAAATACGCGCGTGCCGCATTTGAGGACGCTAAGCGCTGCGACGTCGGCGTCGGAAGGCCGCGTCGCCTCGATGGAAAATCCCGCCATGAAAGCGGCAATCCGCGCGACCGGGTCGGCCGCGGTCTGATCTGGAATTGGGAGTGCGGTCATGCTGTGCTCACCGCTTCCCGCGTATTCCCCGCTTCCGGAGAAGGATTATGCGCGCCGGCGCGAGATCACGTAGGATTCGTCGAAGAACCACAGGCCGCCGCGTTCGCGCAGCACTGCGCGTGTCGCGTCGATGTAACGGCCGTCGGCCACCGCGGTGCCGAGCCGGTCATCCTCGACCTGCGCCACGTAGATCGCTGCATTCCACGCCGCAAACAATGTCGAGGTACCGATCGACTCGGAGATTTCCGAAGGCAGCGTGTGCATCACGTAGCGGAACAGCGAGCGGTTATCGGCGTAGGCGTTGAAATTGAGATCGCGCCCGGCCGGGCCGAGCTCATGCTTGGCCGCTTTGAGGATCTGATGGCGGTCGTGGATAAAAGGATGATCGTCCGGCCAAACCTTCTGAATGATCTCCATACCGGGATCGTGACCGTGCGACTGAATGCCAATGAGCCGTCCGCCGGGTCCGAGCGCGCGCGCCAGCGGCGCGACCACGCGCGAGGACTTGAATTCCAACGAAGCGCGCGCGCGGTAAGGCTGCGATGCGATGACGAGATCGTAGTTGGCGGTGGTGCCGCCGGCCCTGGGAATGATCGGATCGAGCAGGAAGCGGTGATCTTCGCGGTAGACCACGAGCACCACCGGGCGCTCGTAAACCGGATTTCCGGTGCGCGGGCTGACGCCCGCTTTCCAATTCTGAGCCAGGAACGGCTCGAGATCCATGATCTGCTCTTCGAAGCGGTGAGCGGAGTTGCCGACGAGCGGCAGTTCGTGCCAGACGAGGCTTGAGGCGGCATTCAGTGACTTCACGTGCAGCCACGGCGCGTCAGCATAGGCGAGGTTGGTCAAAACCAACACCGTCGACGGATGCTCAAAGAAACGGTCCGACATCTTCTGCAGGGTCAGCCGCACATCTTCCAGGCTGATCTCCTTGCCGACCACGTAAAACGGCATGTGGGTGAAACGATCGTGCATCGCCCGCATCACGCGCGTGAGCACCGAACCGTCGCCGACGCCGGCGTCGAACACCCGGACCGCCGGAGGACGCGGATGAATGTGTGCCAGCTCCTCGGAAACGCGGTGTGCCACTTCCCACTTTTCGCTGCAGGTGTTGACGAACAGCAGATATTTCTGCCGGTTGTCGAAAAAGCGGAAGTTGCGCTGCGGGTCTTCCGACCTCTCGCCAGGTGCCGCCGGGGCGAGAGGTGCTGGTCCCGGAAGCTGTGAAACCACCGGACGATGTTCGCGAGATCGTTCAATCACGATAGGACGAGGCCCCTGAGGTGGGTGGGCAGCCATGAAACCGTGGATGCGGTCGAGCGTGTCGGTCGTAATCCGCCCGCCGTTGCGCAGCCGTGCGGCGAGCTTGCCGTCGTTGACAGCGCGGCGGCCGAACGTCGACTCCGCCAGCCCCGATTGCCGGCAATAATCCGATATTTCTTGCAGTAATTGCTGGGCGTTCATGGCACGCCATCCTGAAGGTTTCCTCGACCGGTGCGCCGATTTCAGGGTTGTTGTGCGCGCACCGTTTCTAAAAACCAGCGAACCAATGGCACGGCAAAGGGTCAACCACAAAATGGCCCATCTCTGTAATGGGCAATATGATGGGCAATTTCCCAACGACAAGAGGGGCAATGGCTTCTCGCGCAAGACGCGCGAGGGCCGGCACCGCTCAAACGGATATTGCTCAACTTGGGTTTGAAGAGCCCCGAAGAAAAACGAGGGCTTAGAAAAACGAGGGCTTAGAAAAGCGAGGGCTTGGCTTAGCGGGACGAAAGCGTTGACTGGCGCCTTGCAACTCGAAACAAAAGCCGATGCCCAGATTTGCCGCCAACCTCGCGTATCTGTTCGCTGACCGCCCATTGATTGAACGCTTTGCGGCGGCGGCTGCGGCGGGTTTTGGCGCCGTCGAGTTGTTGTTTCCTTATGATGTTCCGCCATCTGCGGTGAAGAGGGAGCTCGAACGGCACGGGTTGACGCAACTCGGCGTCAACACGCCGTTCGGCCGCGAGGGCGAAGCGGGTCTCGCCGCGATGCCCGGCCGCGAGCGCGATTGGGAGGCGGCGTTTATGCGAGCACTCGATTATGTGGTCGCGATCGGCGGCCGCAGCGTCCATTGCATGGCCGGCTGCGTCGCGCCGGAACAAAGGCCGGCGGCGGAGGCGGTCTTTATCAGGAATCTCACGCGCGCGGCGCCGCAAGCGGAGGCTGTAGGCATCACGCTCCTGATCGAGCCGCTCAACCCGCGCGACCGTCCAGGCTATTTCCTCAATCGCGTCGAGCATGCCGCCGACATCATCGGCAAAGTCGGTAGCTCGAATTTGCGCACTCAGTTTGATTTCTACCACGCGCAAATCTTCGGCGGCGATCTCATCCGCCGCTTCGAAGCGCATTTGCCCCTCATCGGCCATGCGCAAATCGCCGGCGTGCCGGCGCGGCGCGAGCCCGACGAAGGCGAAGTCAATTATCCTGAGATCTTCGCCGCCCTCGACCGGTTCGGCTACGCCGGCTTCATCGCCTGCGAGTACCGTCCGCGCGGCCGTACCGAGGAAGGGCTCGGCTGGGCGCGGCCTTATGGCGTCGTTCCTCGCCGCTGAGCATTTCGGGGCTGGCGGACCCTCTAACCCAAGGCCAATCTGCCGGAATCGGCCATAATTCAATCCTTTTGGGCACCCATGGGGTGGGCAGGGCTTCTGTGTGCTTAACCGTGAGAGTATCTTCCTCTAGGGAACGAGGCGGTGCAGGTGATGTGGGGTCGAAAGCGCAAGTCCCAGGCGACCGCGGCCGACGGTGAAGCAAGCTCACCGCTCAAAGAAGCCGTGCATCAG
>JBAUGC010000919.1:0-2112 GCA_049679485.1 Xanthobacteraceae bacterium | reverse complement strand
CTGATCGAGCTCTACGACGATACGGCTTCGCTGCAGGACCGCACCGCCGGCACCGGCATCGTGCATGGCGGCCTCGTGCAACAATTCGGCGCCGGCGGATATGTCGGGCGGGCCAGCGGCCGCGCTGTCGACGCGCGAAAAACGCCGGGATATCCACCCTACGATCGCCTCGAGTTTAACGTGCCGGTGCTGACCGAAGGCGACGTCAATGCCCGCGTCTGGATCCGCATCCACGAGATCGAGCAAAGTCTGGCGTTGATCGACCAGCTCATCGAGCGTCTGCCGGCTGGGCCGATCGGCACAAAGCTCAACGAAACCCACGGCGAAGGACTGGGCCTCGCCGAAAGTTTCCGCGGCGAAGTGTTGGTCTGGATCCGGATCGACGGCGGCCGCGTCGGCCGCTGTCACTTGCGCGACCCGTCGTGGTTTCAATGGCCGCTCCTTGAAGCTGCGATCGAGGGCAACATCGTTGCCGATTTCCCGCTCTGCAACAAATCGTTCAATTGTTCCTATTCGGGGCACGATCTCTGATGCGCAGGACGCTGTTCGAGAGCCTCACCCACGGACCGCTCACCGAAGCGCCGCCGTCCCGTGATGATGCCGCACTGGCCGAATTGATGGCGAGCTTGGAGCGATCGGCGCGGCGCCGGCTCGGCCGCAGCCTCTCGATCCGCGAGGTGGATGCCGGTTCGTGCAACGGCTGCGAACTGGAAATTCACGCCATCAACAACGTGTTCTACGATCTCGAACGGTTCGGACTGCGCTTCGTTGCCTCGCCGCGCCATGCCGACGTGCTGCTGGTGACCGGCCCGGTGACGAAGAACATGCGCGAGGCGCTGGAGCGAACGTACCGGGCGACACCGGACCCCAAATGGGTGGTCGCGCTGGGCGACTGCGCCGCCGACGGCGGGGTGTTCGCGGGAAGCTATGCCGTTGCCGGCGGCGTTTCGGCTGTCGTTCCCGTCGACCTGCACATTCGGGGATGCCCGCCGCCGCCGACTGAAATCCTCAAAGGCCTGATCGCCCTGTTGGACGCGCAAAAATAGCAAACGTCCATTAACCGCAAATGCGTCCTACTCGACTTTTTCGTCCGGATAGACACCCCAAAGCCGGTTTTGCTCGATCCAGCCGTCAAAACCGTCACCCGAGAAGTGGCACCACGTGCCGGTGCAGTGCTTGATCGCTCCCAGCACGCCGTTTTGCAGTCGCGCAGTCACCGGGCTCTGCGGGTCGGGCTTGGCCCGAAGCTGTTCGAGATCGGTCTTTGACTTCAATTGCACGACCGCCATCCGCTTTCCGGAAAGGAGCGAGTGATAGACCCAGCCTTCCGAGCCGTCGAAGTCGCGGACACGCCGCCAATTCTCGAACTCGGCGGTGATTTCGACCGGCCAGCCGATCCGCGTGTAGATGAAGGTGACGTCGTGATCCTTGTCCGGCCCGCCGCGTACATTGACCCGGTCGGTCTTGAGGCTGACGAAACGCGGCACCGGCAAGCTCGCGGTGGCGTCGCCGCCGGCTTGCGCCCGTTCCATGGCAAGCGAAAGCACGAACAGGGCCGCCAACACTGCCCAAGCCCAGACAATCATGAACCTGACATGGCGAAGTGCCATGGAGAAAACGCCCCCAAACGCATCCTGACGCGCGGTTATGTCGGGTAACCCGGCGCGCTTTGTGGGAACGCAGCCATCTGCTAGAGAGAAATTGATACGCCGCCTCCCAACGTTTGAGTGTCGGCGAGGCGGGTTAATGAGAATTAAACGGGCGGACGCGGCCATGGGACCGGGGGGAGCCGGCCGGCTTGCAGTCTAGCAAGAGGCAGCGAATGGCATCGGGCAAAAAACCGCTGGTCGTGGTCACCCGGAAGCTGCCGGACAGCGTCGAAACGCGCATGTGCGAGCTGTTCGATACGCGGCTCAATCTCGACGACAAGCCGATGAGCCAGAGCGATCTCGCCGAGGCCGCCAGGATCGCCGACGTCATTGTGCCGACGGTGACCGATCAGATCGACCGGTCGGTGCTGAGCCAGTCCGGCGAACAGCTCAAGCTGATCGCCAATTTCGGCAACGGCGTCGACAACATCGACGTGGCGACCGCGCTGCAACGCGGCATCAC
>JBAUGC010000918.1:0-10250 GCA_049679485.1 Xanthobacteraceae bacterium | reverse complement strand
AGCTTCGCGTCGGCGCATGATTAGGCAAATATCGCTCAAACTTTGCAAAATCGATTTTAAGAATTCATTAGAATTGTGGCGTTCGAGATAAGCTAAATCATACATCGTCCGGGCCTGCCGGCGGCGGCGACGTACCCTCGAACGCTTCGATCGGCGCGGAAGGCGCTTTTTGCGCACGCTTGCGCAGCAACGAAAGCCCCCGGCAGCCGAACAACGCGAGCGCCAGTGAGCCGTAAAACGCCGCGCCGACCAGTGCCAGCACGGCCAGCTCCGCTTCGTTGCGGAATTTGGACCAGGACGAAAACAGCAAGCTGACAAGCGGCGCTGCCAACAGAAGAATGATCGCCATAGCGACACCGGCCACGGCGAGCTTGACGAGCGACGATTTGAGCGCGGCGTCGGCGGCAATATGGCCGGCGCGCGCCGCTAGCCACAACACCAGGATGAAATTGATCCAGGCGCCGATCGAGGTCGCGAGTGCGAGCCCCACCTGGGCCAGGGAGCCCATCAGCGCGATCTTGAAGACGATGTTGACGGCGGTGCCGATCAAGGCCGCTTTCATCGGCGTCAGAGTGTCGCCGCGGGCAAGGAACGGCGCGACGACGCTGCGAATGAGCACGAACGGAATAAGCCCGATCGTATAAGCAACGAGCGTCATGGCGGCGGCATGTGCGTCGCCCGCCGTGAACCGGCCGCGCATGAACAGGCCGCGCATGATCGGCTCCGGCACCACCAAAAAAGCGACGATGCAGGGGATTGCCAGGAGAAGTGCAAATTCGATGGCGCGATTCTGCGCCGAGCCGGCGCCGGCTTCGTCGCCGGCGGCGATCCGGTGGGTCATCTCCGGGACCAGCACGGTGCCGACGGCAATGCCGATAACGCCGATTGGCAGCTGATCGATGCGGTCGGCGTAATAGAGCGCCGAGATCGCACCCGTTGCCAGGAAGCTCGCGATGATGGTGTCGGCGAACAGCGCGAGTTGCGTGCCTGCCGAACCAATGGTCGCAGGCACCAGCGCGGTAAAGAAGCGGCGTATATCGCTGTCGAAGCGTAGCGCCCGAAACACCGTGAATGCACCGGCGCGCAAGGTATCGCCGCCTACCAGCGCGGCCTGCAGCACGCCCGAGATCAGGACGCCCCACGCCGCGGCATAGCCGGCGCCGCCGAAAAACCCGTAAAGCGCCAACGTCGCCATCATCGCGACGTTGAGCAGGATCGGCGCCGCTGCCGCCGCGGCGAACCGGTGTAGGGCGTTGAGAATGCCGCCCCACAACGTCACCAGCGTGATCAACAGGAGATAGGGGAAGGTGATGCGCGTGAGCGAGACCGCCAGTTCAAACCGCTGCGGCTCATGCGAGAAGCCCGGCGCCAGGAGTTCAATAACTTGCGGCGTAAAGATCAGCGCCAGCGCCAGCAGCATCGCCTGCGTCGCGATCAGGAGCGTAAAGATGCGGTCGCCGAATAGCGACGCCGCCTGCGGCCCGCCTTGAGTGCGGACGCGAGCGTAGGCCGGAATGAAGGCTGCGTTGAACGCGCCTTCGGCAAAGATGGCGCGAAAGTGGTTCGGCAGCCGGAAGGCGACGAAGAACGCGTCGGCGACGGGCCCGGCGCCGAGGATTGCCGCCAGCATGATGTCGCGGAAAAAGCCGGTCAGGCGCGAGAGAAGAGTGAAGCCGCCGACAGTGAGAATCCGCTCGATCATTGCCGCCGCTTTTTTCCTCCCTGCCGCGTTCCGTTGCGCGAGGGAGGATGAAGACGCGTTAGCCCGCCAGCGTCCGACGAATCGCTGCGATGATACGGTCCTGAACCGGCGCCTCGAGATAAGCGTGCATCGGCAGGCTGATGACTTCGTCGGCCAGCCGCTCGCTGACGGGCACGCCATCGTCCGCCACCGGGTAGTCGCGATAAGCGGCTTGACGATGTAAAGGCTTGGCGTAGTAGATCGCGGTCGGGATCCCTTGCGCCTTCAGCGCGGCCGCCAGCGCGTCCCGCCGCCCCGGCGCGAGTCGGATGGTGTATTGCGCCCAGACCGATGTCGACTCATTGCCGACGTGCGGCACCGTCGCGAGGCTGGCGAGGCCATCCGTATAACGTTGCGCCACGACATTCCGCGCCACGATTTCGTCCGGGAAGATTTTCAGCTTTTCCAGAAGGATTGCCGCCTGAATTGAATCAAGCCGGCCCGTGATGCCGATGCGGATGGCGTCGTATTTGTCGGTGCTTTCGCCGTGCACCCGCAGGCTCTTGAGCCGCGCCGCCAGATCGCCATCGTCAGTAAAAATGGCGCCGCCGTCGCCGTAGCAGCCGAGCGGCTTGGCCGGAAAGAAGCTCGTCGCCGTGGCCGGTCCGATTGCGCCAAGCTTGCGGCCCCGATAGGTGGCGCCGAACGACTGCGCCGCATCATCGAGCACGAGGAGGTCGTGCCTCTCTGCAACGGCGGCAATTGCGTCGTGATCCGCCGGCAGACCAAACAGATCGACGGGGATGATAGCGCGCGGCTTGAGCCCAAGCCGCTTGGCGGTCGCGACAGCACGTTCGCAACTCGCCGGATCAAGGTTGAAGGTTCCAGCTTCCACATCGGCCATGACCGGCGTCGCGCCGCACAGTGCCACGGCTTCGGCGGTCGCGCAGAAGGTGAAGGTCGGGCAGATCACGGCATCGCTCGGCCCGATGCCCCAGGCCATGAGCACGAGGTGAAGCGCGTCGGTACCGCTCGAGCAGGCGACCACGTGCCGCGCGCCGCAGAATGCCGCAAGCTCGGTCTCCAAAGCCCGCACTTCCGGCCCCTGGATAAACTGGCAATGCGTGAGCACGCGGGAAATCGCGGCGTCGATGGCGGGGCCGAGCCGAAGACGCTGCGCGGCAACGTCGATGAAAGGGATCGGCCGCTCGTCAAGCCGGGCGTGTTGATTCATGGAAGTTCCTGGCGCGATCGCGGCACGGCTGACGTCGGTTCAGCCGGCGACGCGGCGCGGGCCTTTGCGTTGCGGCACGCTTGATTGCGTCGGGCGCGCGGTAAGGCAGCGTATCGCGATCTCAAGACTTGCCACGCCTTCTTCGCCGGTCACTGCGGGTGTCCGATGATTGCGGATGGCGTCTATAAAGGCGACGAGTTCGGCGCGCAACGGCTCCGCATAGCCGACCGACAGATGCCGCATCGAGTAGCTGCCGTCGGCCTGGAAGCCGAAACATTCGGTGACCTGCAGCGTCAGGAGATCGGCGATCAGATATTTGTCGCGCGTCGCGATGTGAATGGTGCGCGCTTTGAACGGCGTCAGCCAGTTGGTGTTGATATGGGCGAGCACGCCGGAGGCGGTGCGGAACTGCAGCAGCGCAATGTCTTCGCGCTCGGCGACCGCACTCGACAATTGCGGCTGGATCTCGACGATCTCCGAATCGGTGAACCAGCGGATCAGGTCGATGTCGTGGACCGCAAGATCGATAACCACGCCGACATTCGACATGCGCGGCGGGAACGGGCCGACGCGGGTGATCGCGATCGACAGGATGTCCTGATTCTTGATCGCCCGCTTGACCGACTCCACCGCCGGATTGAAGCGCTCGACATGACCGACCATGAGGGTCACGCCGGCGCCGCGGGCGGCCGCGACAATGGCGTGACCCTCCTCGACCGTCGGAGCGATCGGCTTTTCCACCATAACGTGGATGCCGCGACCGATGCATTCGAGTGCCAGATCGTGGTGAAGGTGCGTGGGGGCCGCGATCGTGACCGCGTCGACGCCGGCGCCGAGCAATCCGTTGATGTCGGTGAACGCGGCGCAGCCGAGGGTTCGGGCGACGAAATCCCGCTGCTTGCGATCAGGATCCGCGATGCCAGCGAGATGAACGCCGGGAATGTCCGCCAGCACCCGGGCATGATTGCTGCCCATGACGCCGACGCCGACTACCCCGACCTTCAATGGTTTGGCCGCTACCCCGATAACCTCACTCATGCCCAAAGGGCTCCCCTCAACGCCGTCGCCCACGGCATTGACCTAGCACGGCCAAAGCCGACTGGCGACCCAATCGGCGATGGAACCCAAACACGTTTTGCTTCCAAGGCTTACAGGGGGAGTACGCGCATAGTTTCGTTGCCCGGAAAGAGCCTTGAGGCAATTTTCACGCGCGAAGTGGAATCAATCTCAACAGCAGATCGGCCGATCACCTTTCGCCAAAATCGCCGAAGTAGCGAAAAAATATACGCCGCAATTCTCCACGCGGAGGCGACCACGCCGGACACCTGCGCGCTATGCGATATTTAGAACGGTCTCAGGGAATCAAAAAAGAGCGCCGGCTCCCGCATGATCGGTGCCGGGCGAGCGCGCTATCTCACCGGAAGATTAGCGTCGTCCGGCCACCGCCGTAATAGCGCGGGTCGTCCACTGGGTTGGCAAAATAGCCGTGATATGCGTCTCGCGGGTCCTGCAGAGGTGGCGCTCCCCAAGCAAACGTCCACGGGCGAGTCTGGTCAAAATGTGGGACATTGCCGGGAACGATACGCGGCGCGGACGCAGCCTGTTTGTGAACCTGATGTGCCGCGTGAGCGCGTTGTTTGCCGTGGTTCGCGGCGGTTTCTGCTTTTGCCGAAGCGCCGAAAGCGCAAAGAAAAGAAATCACAAAAGCTGCTGCGAGGGCCCCATCAATCCTGAACGTCATGGCACGTCTCCCGAGAATCTTGACGCGATAGCAGGTCCAAATGCGTCAAAGAGGAACCTATTTACCGATCGATCGGACCGCATACTCAGAAGCGGAAGCGAACGCCGACCGTCGGATCGAAGTTGTTGCGGGCGAGGTAGCCGTTCGATAGGCCGGCATTCACCTGCGAGAACATCATACCGAAATACGCGTCCCACTTCGGCAGAAACCGCCAATCGACAAGGGCGGAAACGGCATCGAACGTGCCGGCGCATTGCGAGTGCGCCGTGGGGTTGGTGCAGATGCCGGCCCCGCCGACATACTGGTTCTGAATGTAATGATAATAGCCCGCGGCCAAGTCGAGGTCTTTGCTGACCGCGTACCGAGCGCCCGTCCATATCACCTGCATGACCTTGTCGCTACATCCCGTGCCGGTGCCGCAGCCGGCGGAAAAAGCCACATTGTTGATTGACGTAAGGTTGCCGTAGGCGCTGCCCATCGCTAAACCGCCGATATTGGTAAAACCGGTGACGGTATTCACCGGATCGCTCGGCGGGGCAAGTTGATACCATTCATAGCCGGCAAACAGCCGGAGCGGCCCGACCGTATATTTGGACAGGAGCATGACGCTTTGGTTGTTTGAGATCGTGGCCGCGAGCGTTTGCGGCAGATATGGCGCGATCGGTATGCCCGCGGCGGTGGGGGCGCCGCTGAGCGAGAGGTTCACAGCGTCCTTTTCCCATTTGTAAATGGTGTCGAGCGAAAGCAGGCCTTCGCCCCAGCCGAATTTACCGACCGGGATGTCACCACCGATCTGGGCTTCGTAGTCGCCGTTTGAACCGTTATTCTGACCGTAGCCGCCGACTTGAGCCAGCGCGCCGATTCGGAACGCACCGATTGCGACCCGGTATTTGATGGCCGTCGTTATACGGCACGTCTCGGTATCGCCGGCGCCGCAATTGGAGCTCGAAAAGCCGAGCGCCGAGAAGGCATAAGATGCCTCCATCGGATCGTACGCGAGAACAGCGTCCAGTGTCAGCGCATTTTGCCGAAAGAAAGTCAGGGTGCCGAGAGTTGTAGAGCTGACCCCGAGATAGCCAAGCGCATTGTAGATCTGACCTGCGTGGCTTGAGTCGTTATTCGCGCTCTGGTCGATGAGCGGAACGCCTCTGTTGTCCGCGATTGATGCCGGGCCGTTTGAAAATTGCAGCGAATAAGGGTCAAAGCTGGCCTCCAACTGGCCGACGAATGTCCAGCCGGGAGCGAATGGCTCTCTCACCTCAACACCGATGTTCGATCGCGACAACGCGCTTGGCGCGAGCGTCCACATCGACTCCCGGTTCATTTTTTGGACGACGTACGAGCTGCCTTGCGGGAAGTACGGATTGAACGGCGCGCCGTTGGTCTGGTAACCGCCGCCTACGTCGATCGTGCCGTAGACTCTGACCCCGTACCACGCCAACTGACAACTGGTGAGAAAAAAGGCCGGGACGCTGTCGCATGGCCCCTGTCCGGCGGGTGGAGCGCTCACGACCGGCGCCTTGGTCAAAATCGGCTCGTCAGCGGATGCTGCCGTCGTCCACGCGGCACCAGTAAGCAGCATCGCCGCCGGCAAGACCGCACCGAGCTTTCTCACATTAGCCCGCCAAGACGTCCGGTCGTCGCCAGGAAGCCCGGAACTGCAACCGCTAGCACGCTCCGGACGGAATGGGCGCAACGTGAGCGCAGGTTTCCCCGATATCCAACCCATCGAAAAGCCCCCCAAAGGCTAATTCATCCATAGAAACGATATATTAAGTATAAAATGTTGATCTATGGAATTTGTCAACTAAAGGACAAGAATCCGCGAAAATAAGCCAGATTTTTCCCCGTCGGACGCAGAACGAATGGAATCTACACTGTGCGGCGGGGTCTCCGCGGGCAAAAAGCACCTGATTGCGGCGCCATAAGCTCTAACAATCTGTCAAATGTTGAGATGTCCAAACAGCCCCTGGCTGAGACCCAGGGAGTCGTGGGCAGCGGCGCCGCCATGCCCAGCGCCCGCCGCCGTGGTCCGCGCTGTCAATGAGCTCGCACCCGACCACTGATTGGTGCTTGCATCGTAAACGTCAACGTACAGCGTTTGATGACCTGGCCAGGAGCCGCCGTCGTACGTCACACTGCTCAGATCGTTGCTGTTGGCATAAATCCATTGGTCGATCGGCTGGGCCGCGCCGTCGACGACGAAGTGGCCGTTGTTGTTGCCGCCGGCGTCGAAAAAACCGTACTGCGTCAGGCTGTCGCCATCCGGGTTGGATACCGACGTGATCAGTGAGGCCGCCGCAATCGATCCATTCTCCGGCACACGGACATTTTGCACCTCCACCGTCGGCGGGGTGGCCGCGATTGTGCGCGCGGTAAAGGGGGCGTAAGCCGACCATGATCCAGTCGAGGCATCAAACACCTCCACGAATAGCGCTTGGTGGCCGGGCGAAGAGCCGCCGACATATTGCACGCTGCCCAGCTCGCTGGCGCTGACGTAGATCCATTGCCCGCCGGGCTGCGTCACACCGTTCACCATCAGATGCCCGTTCGAGGTTCCACCGGCATCATAGAAGCCGTATCGCGTAATCGTATCGCCGCGCGGATTGGACACCGAAATGTACGACGCAAGTTCGACCGCGTGGAACTCGGGAACCTTGAAGTGTTGTCCGCTGACCGTGGCGGTGGGTGCAATTGTCCAGCCGATCGACTGCATCAGAGTCAGATCCGTCGGCGACAGTGCGTTCAACACGCCGCTCGATGAATAATCATTGAACGCGTCGTCGCCGCCGTTCGGAATGTTGTTGCCGTACCAGTCGCCGAGGTCGCCGTTGCTGATCTGATTGTTCCAGCTGCCAAGATCGGTGCTGCCGTTGTTGATGGAGAAATAAGCGGTGCTGCCATTGCCCCCGGTGGCGACATCGCGGCCGCTCGGAGAGGAATAACGAAACAGATCCATTGGCGAATAACGGTAGGGCTGACCGCCGATCAGCGATATGCGGCCCATATCCTCGGTAAATTCGTGCTCGACGATGCCGACAAAGTAGTATTCGCCGGCCGGCGGCGTGGCGTTGGCGGCGTAGCTGAAGCGCGCCGTGCTGCTGAAGCCGACGTAGCTCGTCGATACAGCCGATCGCAGGCCAAACGCCTGCGCCTCGGCCGGAGTCATGGTCAAGTTGCCCGACAGCGGCGAAGTCCCCGGCAGCGTCGAGGACCCAGGCGCGCCCTCGGACTGAAGAGTGCTGACGACCGAGCCATAACTCTCGCGGGCGTAGCGGAGTACCTCGCTCTCACCGAGGTCGCCTCGGGCCAAAGGCGCGCCGTCTATTTCGCCGTAGCCGACGTCAATGTTGATGGTAACGGGATTGGTGAAAAGACTATCAAAGTAGCCGGCGACATAATCGACCGCCGCGACAAACCCGCTTGGCAACCTTGCGGTGTTCTGATCGAAAGAAACGTTGATTTCCATCGGGGCGTTTCCCGCCTGTCTTTAGACTTCGGCACGGCGAAACAGAATCAATCGCACACGTGCCGGATGCACCGGCCTCACCAACCGGGCTTTTTTAAGTCGTCCAGCGTTACGCCAGGGTTACAAATCAGCGTCGCGATTGCGCAAGACTTTAGGCGGTTCGGCAAATCACTCGGCGGCGCGAGAAGACGCAACGGGCAGCGTCAATCCGACCGCCACAGCATCCTCCCGGAACGCCTTGACCGCATCCAGCGACAGTTCTGCGGCGGTTTTGGTTCCAAGCGCGGGGAGTTTCTTCAGCACGGCGGCCGGCGCCGTGATGATGTGGCATTTGATTTCATCGGCCTCGATTACGTTGAAGACTTCCCGTGTCGAGGCCCAGATGATCTCGACATTCGAAGTCTGGCGCGCCCGCGCCACCGCGTCGCGCATGATCGGCCGATAATCGATGCCGGCGTCGGCCAGCCGGCCGGCGAATACCGACACGCAAGCAGGAGCGCCTCCCGACAGTGCCTCGATACCGCTCGCCGCCTGCGGCGCGGCAAAGATCGCCGTCAGATTGACTTTGATGCCGTCCTGCGAGAGGGCGCGAATGGCGCTGAACAGCGGCTCGCGGCGCGTCGTCGTTACCGGCAACTTGACATAGACGTTCGGCCCCCAGGTCGCGATCAGACGGGCCTGCGCCACCATTTCCGGAATGTCGTCGGAAAACACTTCGAACGAGATGTGACGGTCGGGAACGGCGGCAACCAGTTCGCGCGCGTACGACGCATAGTCGGAGACCTGCGCCGCCTTCAGGAGCGACGGATTGGTGGTAAAGCCCCGGATCCAGGCCTGTTTGGCCATGTCCCGGATCTGCGCCTTGTCGGCGCCATCCGTGAACAGCTTGACCTTCAGCTCGCTCAGTGTGACCGCCATGGCAACGTCTTGCCCGGCGGGAAAAGCGATGTCAAACACTGCCGCGGCCCGGTTTGTGGGCAAATCCGGGATCGTCAAGCGCACGGCAGGACGGCAACTTTCGCTACGTAGGCGTCGCAGGTATCGGCGGACCGCCGGAACCTGTTGTGCAGTTGGCAAAGGCCGGTATCGGCGCGCGCGGCGGAATAGGCCGACGACATCGCGGTTAGCCCCGGAAAGGAATGTTCCAGTGCCGCCGGATCCGCCAAAAAATGGCGGCAGGCCGCGCAAGCACGATTAGAGCTTTGCCCAATACCCATAGAAGACTTGCGCAGAAAGCAGGTATCCGGCGATCACGTTGACGACGGCGCCCGAAGTGAACGCCAGCGCAGCACGCCAATTGACCGACTCGAGTTCCGAAAATCGCGTCGTCAAGCCGATGGCGAGGAAGCACAGCGTGAACACGGTGCCGCGCAAGCTGCCGAGCGGCCGCAGGAAGTCCGCGGTCTGGTGCGGCGTAATGGTGTCGCCAAAATAAATCGAGACCAGCACTGCGGCGATGAAGAAGCCAATGACGAACTTCGGAAAGCGCCGCCAAATTTCGCCGGGATCGATGCTGCGGACTTTGCCGCTTGTTTCCCAGTAACGAAGCGCGACGAAGGCCCAGAACAGCGACCAGACGCCGATCCAGATGTCGCGCCCGATCACCTTGTTCATGGTGAAGGCGCGCAACGAGCCGGCTTCGTTGCCGCTCAGATTCCCGAATACGCTTGCCGCCGAGTAGCCTGCGGAGTCGGCGAATTCCGAGGATCCGATCCAGGCGCCGCCAACGCCCGCCGGCAGAGCGAGCCAGTGGCTGGCGTAGGGCAGAAAGAAGACCATGACGATCGCGGCGATCACCACCAGCGTTACCGACGCGGCGATTTCATCCTTGCGCGCGCCGACCGAAGCGGCAACGGCGAGCGAAGCCGACACCCCGCAGACCGAGCCTGCGGTGCCGAGCACCGCCGCGAAGCGCCGGTCAAGACCGAAAACTCGCGTCGCCACGAAAAAGATAATGGCGGCCGTGACGATTGAGATGATCGCGGATTGGGTCAGCGCGACGCCGCCCGCCGATACGATCAACGAGATTGGAAAGGTCGCCCCGAGCAACACAATGCCGGTTTTGACGTAAAACTCCACGCGCAGAGCAGCCTTCAACCGCTCCGGAATCTTGACAGCATTGGCC
>JBAUGC010000917.1:0-3937 GCA_049679485.1 Xanthobacteraceae bacterium | reverse complement strand
TGTGAGACCCTCCCGCTCGATGCGACTTTCGCCACGATCGAGTTTCCCTGCTTCTCCACACCGACGACCTCGCTGTTGACGCGCACGTCGATGCCTTCCTCCTTGAGGAAACCGGCAACAGCTTGTGAGACGTCGTCGTCCTCCCGCGAGATCAAGCGCGGTCCGAATTCGATCACGGTCACCCCGCTCCCGAAACGACGATAGATCTGAGCAAATTCAAGGCCGACGTAACTGCCGCCAAGGATCACGAGATGTGAGGGGAGGAAATCGAGATCCATCATCGAGCTGTTGGTCAGGTACGGAACTTGGTCCAGGCCGGGTATCGGTGGAATCGCGGCTCGCGCGCCTACATTGATGAAGATCTGATCGGCCGTCAGCTCAGAGCTGTTCACCGCTACTTTCTTGTCCGCAACAAAGCGGCCATGGCCTTGGTAGACCGTGCATCCTTGTAAGGTCTTCAGTGATTGCTCGACGCCATTGCGGAACACAGCCACAACAGCGTCCTTTCGCGCCTTGACCGCCTTCATGTCGACATTAACGGTCCCCTCAATCCTGACGCCGTAGTCGCCAGCGCGGCGTGCCACATGCGCTACGTAGGCGCTCGCGGTTAGCGTCTTAGTCGGAGTACAGCCTGTGTTCACGCATGTGCCGCCGAATAGCTTGCGTTCGATGATCGCGACCTTCCGGCCTGCAGCCACCAATCGCCGCGCCAAGGCCGGCCCGGACTGTCCGGTGCCAATGATAATCGCGTCGTAGTTCGGCATGATGGACCTCCGATTCTTGATGTTCAGGCCAATCCATCGCTTGGTGAAAAATTCCGCGGTTCGGACTGAAAGGCTTGAGGTCCCGATACAGGGTGCACAAACATCGTGCATGTTCCGCGCTGTGGCTGAGCAAGACTCTGCGCTTATCGCTCCGTGACATAGAGCGACGAGCGACCGATTGGCTTGAGCCGTAGCGTCGCCGCGATCACCACAGATGCTTTCACGTGTCGTGCCGTTCAGCCGTAAGCGACGCCCGGATTGCTTTGCCCAACTTCTATAATATAGCCGTCAGGATCGCGAATGTAGCAGCGGGTCTCGCCGTATTTGGGCTTTGGCTCGGTGATAAACTCGGCTCCGCGGCTTCGCCACAATTTATAGCACGCTTGAATATCGGCAACGCGGATATTCATAAAGCTGCTGACTGAATCGGGGTCGGCGGGGACGTGCAGCGTTACCGTTGGTTTGTCGGGTGTCGGACCGCCCCCGACGTTGACGATGAGCCACGCGTTGGCGATCTGGATATAGCCCGGCGCGCCTTTGCTGTCGCCTCCGCTCGCAATGCGACCTCCGAACACCGTTTCGTAAAATCGAAGCGATCGTTCGACGTCGGCGACGGTGAGAAAGTGTGCCACGGTAATGCCGTCCTTCGGCGGCATCTGATAGATTTTCTGCTCGACTTGTACTTGGCTGGTAGAAGACTTCGATTCGGACATTGTATTTCTCCGTGTTTTTCAGAATCGATCACAAGAAATCTCGAGGAAATGCCTTCGCGCGACGTGCGGTTTAGCCGTAAGCGAAGTCCGGCTTGCTTTGCCCGACTTCTATGATGTAGCCGTCAGGATCGCGAATGTAGCAGCGCGTTTCGCCGTACTTGTCCTTCGGCTCAGTGAGAAACTCGGCTCCGCGGCTTCGCCAGAGTTCATAGCTCGCTTGAATATCGGCAACGCGGATATTCATAAAGCTGCTGACGGAATCGGGATCGGCGGGGACGCTGAGCGTTACCGTTGGTTTGTCGGGTGTCGGACCGCCCCCGAAGTAGACAATGAGCCACGTGTTCGCGATCTGGATGAAACCCGGCGCACCCTCGCTGTTGCCTAAGGTCATGATGCGGCCGCCGAAGACCGTTTCGTAAAATCGAGCCGACCGTTCGACGTCGGCAACGGTGATAAAGTGTGCGACGGCAAATCCGTCCTGCGGCGGCATCTGATAGGTTTTCTGCCCGACCTGAACTTGGGTCATAGACGATTCCCTTTTATCTTGGCCCTGCGCGAAAGCTCCGTGATAGAGAGCAAAGAACGATGACGGTGGTTATGGCGCGGCAATGCCGCATAAGACATCGATCGAATATTTTCCCGGACCGGTAACGACCAACAACAGGAAGCCTCCCATAATGCTGAGATTTTTGTAAAAGCTGTCCATACTGTCAACGTAACCCGCACCTTTCACTGTCCAATAACGATGCCCAATAAGCGCGGTTCCCAGCGTGTAGAAAAACATAAGTAAAGCCGATGGACGTGTGAACGCGCCAACGGCGACCGCAAACGCAACCGGAAGCTCCATGAACGTCGCCGCGGCTGCAGCCAGTACCGGCACCGGAACGCCAAGCTCGCCCATCTGACTGACCGTGCCCGAAAAGTCCCTCAGCTTTCTCCAGCCGAAAATCAGAAACAGCGTCGCGAGAAGAAGACGCGCGGCGAGAATGAGCTCATTGTTGATGCCGTTTACGATCATGAGAAATCTCGAGGAACAGAGCGATCCCAGTCGCGACGACACACTTCGTTCGCGCCGTCCCAGGCGCGCAAACTTCCCTGCAGCAGGAAGGCCGTGCGCGTGGATGACATCCGCAATTGTGTCTCGACCCGGATTTGCCATTCGTCTCGCGACAGAGTCTGAGTATGGCGCAGTTCGGCAACGGCGCTGAGCGGATCGTTGTCCTCGACACGATACTCCGTCTTGTCCTGTGTGCCGGATTCGAGACTGATGCGGTCGATGTGTTCGATCCGTACACCATCGCGACGAGAGATCGTTGGCTTCTCGGGTGACGCCGTCTCCGGTTCGGGAAAAGGCGGGAGCCCGGCGTCGGCGGCGTTGGACGGGCGTTGCGGCAGATCGAGCGTGCCGGCAAAGATCTGCAGCGTCGCCGTCTCCGGACTGGGCCAGATCATCGGCCAGTAAGCCGTAGATATCGCAAGCCTCACCTTGTGGCCGGCTGGAAACACGGAGCCTGCGTCATTGAGCTTTATGCGCACGCGGTAGCGCTCACCTGGCGTCAGCAGCGCGGGCTGTTCGTGGCTCTCGCGATGCGTGAGGTTGAGCACGCCATAGCTGACACGGAGCGATTCACCGGACGGGTGCACATCGCATAACCGGATCACCAGGTTCGCAATCGGCCGGTCGGACGCGACATCGAGCGTGACGATCGGGGCGCCAAGGATCTCGATCGGCTGTTCGAGTGGCGGCGTCTCGAAAGTCAGCGAGCGGGCGTCGTCTTCTTGCTGGTCGCCGGCCTGATCGTGCCCGCGGCCGAATGGCACCCAATAGCCCCCACACTTGCCAACCGTCTGCGGCGAGCATACCGCCCGAGCCGTCAAAGGTGTCTCGGCCTCTCGCAGCCCTTCGTCGGTCAAGAACAGCCGCCGCGGCTGTATTCCCGGCGGTGGCCATGAAGGCTCGGAGATCCACCGGCCCGGCAACGTGTCATGGTGGGTCGCCGGTTTCACACTTTCCGTCATCCACGCACGCAGCATCGGTTCATCCATCACGCCGGTATCGGCGCCCTTCAGCCAATGATCCCACCAACGCAGAATTTCCTGGAGGAATCCGATCTGGGGTCCGGGAAATGCAAAGTGCGGATAGGCGTGTCCCCATGGGCCGATGAGGCCCTTGCGGGGCACCTTCAGCCGCTCGAGAAGCCGCGGGATTGCATTCTTGTAACCATCGGTCCAGCCACCGACGGCATAGACCGGGCATTGGATCGCGGCGTAGTCCTCGCATACCGATCCGTGCTTCCAATACGCATCGCGGCGCTGGTGCTTCAGCCAATTGTCCTGGAACAGCGGTATGTTCTGCAGGCGCTCCGACCACATCGCTCGCCAGCTATCGCCGACCAGCGCTGGATCGGGCGGAAGGCACATCAAGCTGAAAAAGAAAAAGGCCCACTCAAGTCCGGCGGT
>JBAUGC010000916.1:0-10719 GCA_049679485.1 Xanthobacteraceae bacterium | reverse complement strand
TCGTCGGCGATCCCAAGAAGCATCAGCCGCCTTGGGTGTATCCGGCCCTGGTTGGCTTGGCGGACCGCAACGATATCGACCAGGCCTATGCGATCGGCAAGATCGCAGTCGCCGACAATCCGAACGGCGGCAAAGTCGCGATCGTCGAAGGTCTGCCCGGCTTTGCCGCGGTGCTGTTCCGGACCCAGGGTTTCGAAAAGGCGCTGAAGGAATCCGGCAAAACCTTCCAGGTGATCGCCAAACAGGCCGGGAATTGGGACCCGGAGCGCGCTCATCAAATTTGCCAGGATGCGCTGCAAGTCCATCCCGACACCATGATCATGTTCGTGCACGATCAGGCGATGGGCCAAGGCTGCCTGGCGGCGGTCAAGTCGGCGAAATCCAAAGCCAAGATCTACACGCTCGACAGTTCGAAGAGTGTCGAGGCATTGATCAGGGCCGGCGAACCGATCGTGACCACCTGCGCCAATCCGGAAACCAGCGGCTATCAGGCGACCGCGGCCGTCATCAAGTACGCCCGCACCAAACAGATGCCGGCCGATCGCTATCTCACTTATAAGTGGGACACCGTCAGAAAGGATAACGTGGACACCTGTCCGCCCCAATTCTGAGGATGTCGCCTTGGTCTTGAATGACGCTGTTCTTTCGGTCAGACGCCTGGAAAAAGTCTATCCGAACGGGACCGCCGCGTTGAAAAGCGCGAGCTTCGACGTTGCCGGCGCCACGATCCATGGCCTGATTGGGGCCAACGGCGCCGGCAAGTCGACGCTGATCAAAATTCTTTCCGGCGCGATCCCGGCATCCGGCGGCGAAATCGTTTGGTCGGGCGAGCACCGCGACTGGCGGCGCCCGGCCGATGCCGCGGCAGCCGGCATTGCTACCATTCACCAGCACATTCCACTGGCCGGCACCTTGTCGGTGAGGGAAAATGTATTTCTGGCCTCGTCACGGCCTTGGCGGGAGTCCGGTTTCGAGCGGCGCCGCTTCGATGAGTTGCTCGACGCCGTCGGCTATGACATCGATCCCGAAGCGATTGTGGACGAGCTGCCGATCGGACGGCGGCAGATGGTCAGCATTCTCCAGGCGCTTGCCGCCGACGCGCGTCTGTTGATCATGGACGAGCCGACCGCATCGCTGTCGGACACCGAACGCACGATGGTGTTCGACACGATCCGCCGGCTGCGCGACTCTCGCGGCACGTCGGTTCTCTTCATTTCTCACTTTCTCGATGAGATTCTGGAGCTCTGCCAGCAGGTGACGGTGTTGCGCGACGGCGTGACGGTCCTCAACGAGCCTCGCGAGGCGATTGACGAGCAAAAGCTGATCGTCGCCATCATCGGACGGGAAGCCGTACTCGCCGGCGAGAATCGTGCCGCGTTTGTGCGTGAGGCAGATGCCCCCCTTCTCGATGTGCGCGGCCTTTCGTCTCCCGGCCGGCTTGATCAAGTCGCGTTTTCAGTCAGGCCCGGCGAGATTGTCGGTTTGGCCGGGCTCCTCGGCTCCGGGCGCAGCGAGATCATGCACGCCATCTTCGGCGCCGATCCGACCGCGACCGGCAGCGTGACTATTGCCGGATTGCCAGTGCCGCGAACGATCGCGGGCGCAATCGCGGACGGAATTGTTCTGGTCCCGGAGGATCGCATCCGACAGGCGCTGTTCGTCAATGAATCGATCCGATGGAACACTACCCTGCCTAACCCGGCGCCGGTGTCGGTATGGGATCTTTTTCCGGTCGAAGCACTGGAGGAACGGCGGGCCAACGAGATCATCTCCGCCTTTTCCGTGGTCGCGCCGAATGCCGACGTTCTGGTCGCCGAGTTAAGCGGTGGCAATGCGCAAAAGATTGCCCTCAGTCGCGCGCTCGCGGCCGATTGCCGGGTGCTCCTCCTCGATGAGCCAACGGCAGGCGTCGACATCGGCGCTAAAGCCGACATTCGCCGCGTTGTTTCGGAAATCGCGGCCGCGGGCACGGCAATTGTAGTCGCGATTTCGGATTTTGAAGAGCTGCTGGCGATTTGCGACCGCGTGCTGGTTGTGTCGGAGGGACGTATCATCGCCGAGCGACGCGCCGCCGACACTAGCGAGCACGAATTGATGGCACTCGCGGGCGGATTGACCAACTGAAGTTCATCGCATGGCGCAAGTGATCCAATCGCAACCGCTCATCCCCAAGGCGCCACGCTGGCGGACGGTGCTGAAAGGCTTTTCGCTCGGCGAAGCCGGCATTTATTACGCCCTTGCGCTGGTGTTGATCGTGCTCACCATTTTGTCGCGGGTGTTTGAATCCCAAAATTTCCTCGATCCCGGGAATCTCGCGAACATTCTCTATCAGGCCTCCTTTGTCGCGATCATCGCCGTGCCGATGACGCTGGTTCTGATCAGCGGCAATTTCGATCTGTCGGTCGCGGCGACAGCGGCAATTTCCGCCGCCTGCGTCCTGTTATTGAGCGACCAGGTTGGTATTTTTGCTGCGATGGCCATCAGCCTCGTGCCGGGCTTGCTGGCCGGCCTCATCAATGCCGCCGTGGTTCAGGGACTGGGCATCAACGCCTTCATCGTAACGCTGGCGACAATGACGGCGTTGCGCGGCGTCCTTCTGATCATCACCGGAGGGCACACCGCCTCCGCCGACGATCGCGAGGCACTCTGGCCGCTGAAGTGGATCGAGAACGGCTTCTGGGTCACGCCAAATCTGCTGTGGTGTAGCGGTGCAGCTGCGATCATCACAGCAGCAATCGTCTGGTATCGGCGCCGTGGCGTGACGCCGCTGGTCTGGGCCGCTGCCGCAGCCGGCATGGCGCTGCTGATCGCCGGCTATTTTGTCGATGCCTCGTGGCCGCTTGCCAAGCCGGTCTACTACATGGCGGCTGTGACCGCGGTCGCCTGGTGCATAACGCGCTTCACCATCATCGGCCGCCGCTTGCAGGCCGTCGGCGCCAATGCCGAGGCGGCGAGGCTGATGGGCATCAGTATCAACCGCTATCGCGTTGTCCCTTTTGTGCTCAATGGACTGGCGGCGTCGTTCGTCGGGCTTTTGTTCGCGGCGCGACTGGGAGCGGTGCTGCCGAATGCCATGTCCGGCATGGAGCTGACGGTGATTACCGCGGCGATCCTTGGCGGCACGTCATTGTTTGGCGGCTCGGGAAGCGTTCTGAAATCCGTCACCGGCGCGGTCGTGCTCTACAGCCTGGTCAACGGCTTCGACATTCTCGGCCTGGGCACCAGCTATCAAGGTGTGATCGAGGGCGTCGTCCTGATCATTGCCGCCGCAATCTATACAGTTGGCAAACGCGGCCGGCGCGGCTGAGACATTCGCAAAATTAGAGGTGAGTTATGGCGGGACGTCTAAAAGATAAAGTTTGCATCATCACCGGCACCGGGAGCGGCATGGGCCGCGCCGCGGCGCTGTTGTTTTGCGCCGAAGGCGCCAAGGTCGTCGGCTGCGACATCGATAGCGCGAGCGCAGAGGCGACCCTGCGCGACGCACAGCAGGCGGGCGGACAAATGGTCTCGCTGCAACCGGCCGACCTGACCAAGCAAAATCAATGCGACGCGCTCTTGGCGCTCGCGCTGTCGACCTATGGCGGGATCGACGTCGTCTACAACAACGCCGCCACGGCTTATTTCGGCTGGATGGATAAATTCACGTTTGAAGAATTTGCCCGCACCATTGAAGAAGAATTGCTGATTGTGTTCCGCTTCTGCAAGACCGTTTGGCCGCATCTGGTCGCGCGCGGCGGCGGTTCGATTATCAACGTGGCCTCGACCTCGGCGAAGGTAGCCTACAAGGCTTTGCCCGGCATCGCCCACACTGCGGCCAAGGGCGGCGTTTTAGCCATGACGCGCCAGCTCGCAATGGAAGGCGGCAAGCACAACATCCGCGCCAATACAATCTCGCCCGGCTTGATAGAGACGGGCGCGACGCGCGAATTGTTGAAAGATCCGAACTTCCTCAATCCGATGATGGAAAAGCTGATGTTGGGGCGCGTCGGCAAGCCCGAAGAAGTCGCGCCCGCCGCCCTCTATCTCGCCTCGGATGAAAGCTCGTTCGTCACCGGCGCCGACATTGCCGTCGATGGCGGCACGACGGCGTGGTAACAACACCGCAATCGCAGTAAACACTATCGACAGCAAAGGGAGAGCAACAATGCCCAACACTTTGGCGCAAGGCGCATATCAAATCGGTGTCGTCGTGCCCGACATTCATAAAGGAATGGATTTCTTCAAGGGAAAACTCGGCGTTCCCGAATTTCTGTTTATCGAGAAGCCGGAACTCCAGGACGAGACCTATATGGGCAAACCAGCGCCGTTGCGCCTGCACCTGGCCTTTGGCTGGGCCGGCGAGATGCAGGTCGAGCTCATCCAGCCGATCGCCGGCGTCAGCACCTATTCGAAATTCCTCGACCACAATCCAAAGGGCGGTATTCATCACTACGGCATCGAAATTGCCAACTACGCACAGGGCGTGAAGGAAATGGAAGCGGCCGGCTATTCGCTGCTCCAGGGCGGCCGGCACAACGAGACGCGGTTTGCCTATTTCGACACCACCGCCGAGATCGGGACCTTTACCGAGCTCGTCTATCTTCAGCCCGAAGAAAAGGCGTTCATGCATGGGCTAAAGCACAAGAAGTAAGGCCGAGGCCGGTCGCGGTCGCGAACTGCCGCGTATCAGCCTTTGACCGATACGGCTTCGCTGTATTGCTCCGGCGAAAATCCGACCAACAGCTTGCCGCCGTCGAGTTCCACGACCGGCCGCTTGATCATGGACGGCTGCGCGAGCATCAGCGCCACCGCTTTTCCGGCGTCGATGCTGCTCTTGTCTTTGTCCGGAAGCTTGCGAAAGGTCGTGCCGGCGCGATTGAGCAGGCTTTCCCAGCCGACCTTTTTGCTCCACCGCTCAAGCCGCTCGCGGTCGATTCCGGCGGCCTTGTAGTCGTGAAATGAATAAGCAACACCGTGCTGGTCGAGCCAGGCGCGGGCTTTTTTCATCGTGTCACAGTTCTTGATGCCGTAGATGGTGATCGACTTTGCCATGCGTGTCGCCTCCGCGGAGTGCGGTTTAACACAAACGGCGATGGTTCCAGCGGCGATTGCCTAACTTATGCACTTGCCTATCGGGGCAGCGTTTGTTTCCCTTGGTCGGCGACAGTATCTGACAAGGACGATAAATGACGCCTCCAGGCGACGCGCCCTACGGACTCGCCGAGCTCAAAAAAGAGCAAACTCTCGGCGGTATCGGTGCAACGAAAGCCCGCGATGTGCCGCGTATCGACATAGGCAGCTTTGATAAGCGCAAATCCGAGATCGCCGAACAGCTCTGGAACGCGTCGACCGATATCGGATTCTTCCAGCTCGTCAATCACGGCATTGCGCAGGAGCAGATCGACGAAGCGTTCGCCATGACCGGGCGCTTCTTCGCGCTCCCGCACGCGACCAAAGCACACTACCCCCTCGGCAAAGGGACCAATGCGGGTTGGGAATACAAAAGCCAGGTGCGCCCTTCGACCGGCACCGCCGACCAAAAAGAATCCTACCAGATCACCCTGCCCCGAATGTCAGGGCTGTGGCCCACGGGAGACGAGCTGCCGGGCTTCAAAGCGGTCATGCTCACGTTCGAGCGGATCAACTGGGCGCTGGCCATGAAGGTGTTGTCGTGTTTCGCGCTGAAACTCGGCTTTGCGCCGGACTTCTTCACCGAGTGTCACGATCCGCAATCGAGCGAGTACCAGTCCACATTGCGGCTGCTGCACTATCTGCCGATGGTCGATGCCAAGCCTGCGGACTTTGCCGGCTGGCGCGCCGGAGCGCACACCGATTTCGACTGCCTCACCCTGTTGCACCAGCGCACCGGCCAGGGCGGGCTGCAGCTGTGTCCGGGGAAGGAATCAGCGGAGCTTGCCTGGACCGACGTCGAGCCGTTGCCCGGCGTGATCACTTGCAACATCGGCGACATGCTGATGCGCTGGAGCGACGACCGGCTGTTGTCAACACTGCACCGCGTGCGTATGCCGCATGCGGATGAATATCTCGGCCCGCGCTATTCAATTCCGTTTTTCTGCCAGGCCAACAAGGACGCGATAATTCAAGGTCCGGCCAAAACCTACGCGCCGATCACGGCGCATGACTACCTGCAGCAACGGATTGCAGCGAATTACGCCAAGTAACTGACTTCAGGCCGGCGCAAGCTGGCGGATAAATCCGCCGCTGATCTCTTTCATGTAGTCGCGCTTGCCGAGCGCAGCGCCGTTGTGCCGGAGAATGTCGTAGGCGGTCACGAGTGACGCTCCGGTTCACGCCAACGTTCCGGATCGCTCGTCTTGCTCAAGGGTTGTTCTCCGCCAATGCTGAAGCGGGCTTGGTGAGCCAGCCCACGTAGGTGAGATAAAGCCCAATTGCGATGAGCACACCGAAGATAAGCCGCACAAGAAATGTCGAGTCCGCCAACGGGGCGGCGCGTTGGTACAGTTCGGGAGCGGCCATGAGCACCAGGCCTCGCAGCGCCAGGATCCAACCGAACACTGAGATCAACACCGCCGCCACGCTCGACCAGTACTGGTGAAACGCGATGATTAGCAGTCCCGCGAACAGCAACAGCGCGCCCGCGAACCACACGAACAGCGCGCTCTTGAAGAATTCGGCTGCCAATGCGGCCATCCCCGGCGCGCGCAACACGATAATGCCAAGGACGATGACCAGCCAAGGCCCGATGATGCGCGAACGCGCGGGTCCGGGCCTGCGTTTCTGGTGGAGCGGGCACGACATCATCACTCCGCCGGTGGACCTATTCTCCGTGTTCAGTATATCCGAGAAATGGCTTCGGCGTCGCCGCGCAGACACCGTAATAGCGCTAGCGTCTTCGCCGGCCGGAGATCAGCTTCAGCCACGGTGCCGAATGGAAGGCGCTCATCAGCAGATACATCGGAGCCATGCCGCTCAGCGGTGATACACCGTGCGCCGCCGAGCAAAGAATATCCGGCGCTCCTCCACCAGAGATACTCGTCAGCAGCGCCATGATTGCGAAGGCCGGCGCGGCGGCGAGCGATATCCAGCCCGCGGCGCCAGCCAAGGGATGTGCTTGTTTGTCTTCGTCGCAGTCCATCGGAGTCACGCTCAAAGGCGCGGGTCAGCGCCTCCCGGCTGTCACGTCGTCCGAAACACTAAGGCCTTCAGGCGAGACCATTGGGCGGTCGGACACCCCTTTTGGTGCCGATAGCGCGCTTGCCGTTAAGCCGTGTTGGCCAGTCGGTCAGCGCGCGTCGTACTCGTCGTGGCGGCGCCACCAGGGACCCGCCTCGTTGCGCCCTTTGGGCGCGCGGTCGAGCCACTGGTATGCACCCCAGAGGCCGTCGAGCCCCCGCGCATATGTCGAATAGGTGTGGTAGACGACGCCGTCTTCGAGCGCGAACGCGCTCATGCCCGGCCGATCGCGGCGGTATGTTTGCGCATCGGTTCCGCAACTGGCCGCGAACCTGGCGACGGGAGGGGGAACCGTTGTGGTGTCCATGACGTGGACGCCGCGCTGGTAGTTATACTCGACGCCCCCTTTGCGCTGTTGCTCTTCGGTGATCGAGACGTTGAAATCGAAGTTGAAGTCACCACCCTGCGACGAGGCCCACGGAAACGTCCACCCCATACGCTCCTTGTACGCCTGCAGCTTCCCGAGTGGCGCGCGCGAAACCGCCCACAGCGCCACATCGTGGTGCGCCAGATGCACCGCGAAGCCGTCGAAGCCGTCTGCGATCATCGAGCACGATGGACAGCCGGCTTTGTAATCCGGGCCGAACATGAAGTGATAGACCAGGAGTTGCGAGCGCCCCTTGAAAAGATCCGCCAACGACACCGTGCCTTCGTCGGTTTCAAAGTGGTACGACTTGTCGAGCCGGACCCAGGGCAGTTCCTGCCGTCGCCGCGCCACCTCGTCGCTGCGCCGCGTCAGTTCCTTCTCCTCCTTGAGCAGTTCGAGCCGTGCCGCGAGCCACTCGTTACGTGTCGTCGTCAAATGCTTTGTCATCGCTCTTCTCTCCTTCCGGCGGGGTAATCCCGTCCCCGCGGTGGCCGGTCATGAGAGAGCCTTATCGCGGGGTGTCGAACGGGCGGGAGTTACAAGTATGACGGGATTCCGATGGACTCGTTGATTACCGCCGCGGCGCGCGCGCTCGCCGCCGGTGATCCACTGGGCGCACTGAATCGAATAGCGCTGCGCGACGATCCGCCTGCGCTTGCGCTCCGCGGTATCGCCATGGCGCAACTCGGCGATCTCGAGCGCGCGAAGGCTCTCGTACGCAGTGCGGCGCGCGCCTTCGGTCCGCGAGAGGCCGTGGCGCGTGCACGGTGCATCGTGGCCGAAGCCGAAATTGCGCTGGTCTCGCGCGATCTCGGCTGGCCGGCCAAGACGCTCGATGCCGCGCGAGCGACGCTCGAAGAACACGGCGACCGCGTGAACGCCGCACATGCGCGCTATCTCGAAATCCGGCGCCTGCTCCTAATCGGACGCCTCGACGAGGCCGAGTACAAGCTTGCGACGCTTGACGCTGCGTCCCTGCCGCCAGCGTTCCAGACTATCCACGAGCTCGCGGTTGCGGGGATTGCGATACGGCGTGTCCAGACGAAGACCGCGGGCGCGGCACTCGCCCGGGCAGAGCACGCGGCACATCAGGCGCGTATCCCGGCACTGACCGTGGAGGTCGAAAATGCATCGCTCGTTCTCAACACGCCGGCCGCTCGCGTGATCCAGCGTGGTAAGGAGCGACTCCTCCTGCTTGAGGATGTTGAAGAATTGCGCGCGTCGAAAACGCTCATCGTGGACGCCTGCCGCCACGTCGTCAGTCACGCCGGCGCCGCGATCTCGCTCGCCACGCGGCCAGTTTTGTTCGCGCTCGCGCGCGCTCTCGGCGAAGCGTGGCCAGACGATGTGCCGCGCGCTACGCTCGTCGCGCGGGCCTTCCGCGGCAAGGAGGCCGATGAATCACATCGCGCGCGGCTGCGCGTCGAAATTGGGCGGCTGCGCGCGGCACTTCGAAAGCTGGCCGGCGTGAGCGCGACCGGACGAGGGTTTGCGTTGGTTTCGCGCGGCGCCTGCGCGGTCGTCGTGCTGGCGCGGCCGGTTGAAGAGAAGCACGCCGCCGTGCTCGCCTTTCTCGCCGATGGCGAGTCGTGGTCGAGTTCGGCGCTGGCACTGGCGCTCGGCGAGAGCCAGCGCTCCGTGCAGCGGGCGCTCGATGAGCTTGCAGCGGCGGGCAAGGTGCAGTCATTCGGTCGCGGGCGCGCATTGCGCTGGATGACGCCGCCCGTACCGGGATTCACGACGACCTTGTTACTCCCCGCTCCACTGCCGGGCGATTAGGATGACTGCATGACAAAATCAGCAGCCGAAATCCTCCGCGAATATGGACCTTTTCCCGGCGTCGACCACGTGCACGGCGTTTCGTTTGACGGTCAGCATGTTTGGTTTGCCGCCGGAGACAGGCTGAGCGCCTTCGATCCCGCGAGCGGGAAGACGTCGCGCTCGCTCGATATCGCCGCACATGCGGGGACGGCGTTCGACGGCCAGCACCTGTTTCAGATCCATGAGGACCGCATCCGGAAGGTCGATCCAAAGAGCGGCCGCGTGCTCGATACCATCCCGGCCCCCGGGGGTGGCGGCGACTCCGGGCTCGCGTGGGCCGAGGGCGCATTGTGGGTCGGGCAGTATCGGGCCCGCAAGATCCATCAGATCGACCCCGAGACGGGCGCCATCCTCCGCACTATCGAGACCAGCCGGTTCGTCACCGGCGTCACCTGGGTGGACGGCGAGCTCTGGCACGGCACTTGGGAAGGTGACGAGAGCGATTTGAGACGGGTCGACCCCCGAACAGGAGAAGTTCTGGAGCGGCTCGAAATGCCGTCCGGCGTAGGCGTGTCGGGGCTCGAGTCTGACGGCGGCGACCGGTTCTTCTGCGGCGGCGGCAACAGCGGAAAGGTGAGAACCGTCCGCCGGCCCAAGCGTGGCTCCGTAGCCGGCAAACCTGCGACCGTCACCACCGACAGTCGGTGATGGAGCGTGTCACTCCACTCGATTATTTTTGATGATGCTAACGCGTTGATCTCACGACGCAAATTTTTTCTGCTCACAGAAAAGGACCGCCCCCTAATCCGTCAAGGAGAATTTCCGCGATTCGGAATTTGCTCGGTTTCGACCACTATCGGCATCGATCGGACGATTTTTCGAAATCTGTAGCGAAAATGGCGTCACCGGCTTGGCCGAGAAAAGACCGTCAGGCTCGACGGCCACAACCTGGACCTAGAACTCAGCAGGGGCCCCATTCAACTCATTTGCCCGCAACCAAAGCAGTCATGCGTTCAGTCGCCACCGTTCATCATACTATCTTGCCCCGCAACGTATCCGCGAGCGCCGACAGCGCATTGGCAAGCTGCCGCGCGGTTTCCGCCGGCGGCAGCGGTATCTTGAGGTTTTGCGCGCCGCTCGCCGGATCCCGCTCTATCCATGGATGCGCCGGAGCGCTGGGATCGTGGGCAGCCGCCAAAGCGGCAATAAATTGCGCACCGACCCCCACCAAGGCTTGCCAGGGATCGGGACCTGCATCGCGTGATGATGCTTCGGCGCCATCAGCCCGCGCGATCACCGTCTCGCGGGCGCCGTCGTTCACATCCGCATTTATATCTTCACAGGACCCGGCATCATCGACGGTGGCAATGTTCCTCACATCCTCCGCCAGGGTT
>JBAUGC010000915.1:0-1768 GCA_049679485.1 Xanthobacteraceae bacterium | reverse complement strand
GCGAAGCTGATACCGATGCCAAGCCCTCACCCAGCCTAAGAGCCTCAGCGACTCGCAATCGGGGGCCTTCGATTGGCCGGGTTGATTAATCTCAAATTATTTGCCGACTTCTTCAACAAAATCGGCCGAGAGGCGACGCCAGGGATTCGAAATTCTCGATTATCACTCGTGAGCGCAGCAAAAAAGAATGGAGGCTAAGAGGGAAGGCCTGTCGCGCGCGCAAGGCGGTCGCCTGCCGGTTTTGGTTTCCCCTAAAGGTCTCCCCGAAAAAAAGTTGCCAGCAACTTCGACTACCATGCACTTGCTATCTCTCGGAAAGTGGCTTGGGATGGCTCAATGAATGAGCCCAAACTCTGACGGGGCGGAATTTCTCAAGGTTTCTGTGGCGGGCGGTATTGGGCGTGCAGATGTCGCGTCCAGAGGTTTTCGCCGAAGCGCGCACAATAGACTTGGGCGAGCCGGTGTTGATCGAGCGCGCGCAAGGCTTCGATGTCCGGCCACTCCTTGATGAATTCAAGGAGTTTTTCTTTTGAGGTGCGGCCGTAGCTCTCCCAAAAGAAGTCGTAGCAATCGAGCGGCTCCGTTATTTGCGGCGCGACAAACTTCAGCACGCCAAAAAACGTCTCCGGGGAGCGCCGGTAGGTGGCAAGTTCGGCATCCGTGAGCGGTGAGGCACAAATGACATGCCGGCCGTCTTCGCAGCGATAGGTACCACAGGCCTTTTTCTCGGGTTCCAGCACGGTCGCATCCGTGAGAATACCGAGGGTTTCTTGGCCGCCCTCCATGGGAATGCGATAGGTGCCGCCGATCATAAGGCGCGGCGGAGAATCTTCGTTCGGCTCTTCCGGCAAGCGATCATCAAAGGTGCTTGGAATGGACTGATGGGTTTGCAGCGCCTTGCGTAACCAGTGCAGTTCCCGGTGCTTCTCCCGCGCATCGACCAATTCCAAAATCGAGCGTGCGGGGAAGCGCGAGCCAAAATCCGGTATTTTGAAACCGCAAGACAAACCGACTTCGGTGAAGCGCGTGCTATCCAAGGCGTGGATCGCCCCGAAGTTCGTCACGAACACATAAGCCGAAGGCGCGGGCTTGCCATCGATGGTGATATCTTTCTCAGCTTGCACCATATCGGCATCAATCTGCCGAACCCATTCAGGCACCTCGGTCGAGGGATTAATCCCGGCCCGGTTTAGTTCGACGAAGATCACGCGCTCATGATCCGCCTGCTTGGCGAGCGCCTTATAAATTTGATTGCGAATGCGCGGCGGTTCCGTGCTGGTGCCCGCGCGCGAGCTTGATGATGTCACCGCTTTGGCTTCGACCGAGAACTTCCGGCCGGTGTCTTTGTGCGTTGCGGTAAGTTCACAATGCGAGCGCTCCGAATCCGTTTCATCTTCCAATTCAATCGTGAACCCGGCCTTGGCGAGGCTGCCGATGACGCGCGCTTCGTAGAGCGCGCCTTCAAAGGTAGAAGCGTTACGCAAACGCTTGAGCAAGAGTTCCGGCAACTCGCCATTATGCGCGCACAAGTAAAGGTCATAGGCGAGACCGAGGTAGGCGCGGATGGCGCCGGTCACCTCGGTTTGGAAAAGCCCGCCGGGCCTCTTGGCGTAAGCCTGCTGCACCAAGCATGATTTTTGATACCAGTGGAGAAGCGGGTGCCGCTCCGCCTCGGGCTTCGCCAATTCGGCGTTACCCCATTCGGGTGTCAGCTTTGATTTGATGAAGTCGGAAAGAAAATCAGGGAAAGTACGCCACGCTTTTGACC
>JBAUGC010000914.1:0-2433 GCA_049679485.1 Xanthobacteraceae bacterium | reverse complement strand
GCGCCGCGGAAATGATCCAGCGGATACCGAGCGCCTGGCGCCGCGAGATGCGTACCTCGACCGGCACCTGATACGTGGCGCCGCCGACGCGGCGCGAGCGCACTTCGATCGACGGCATGACGTTGTCGAGCGCCTGCTGGAATACGCCGATCGGGTTGCCGCGGGTCTTGCCCTCGATCATGTCCAAGGCGCCATAGACGATGTTCTCGGCGACCGACTTCTTGCCGGCATGCATGACCGAGTTCATGAACTTCGTGACCACGACGTTCCCGAATTTCGGGTCCGGCAGGATCTCGCGCTTATCTGCCTTGTGGCGGCGGGACATCTGGCTATTTCCTTCGTCTCACAATCCTTAAGACGCAAAACGACCCACTATTTGGGCCGCTTTGCTCCGTATTTCGATCGCCGCTGCTTGCGGTTTTTTACGCCTTGCGTGTCGAGCACACCGCGCAGGATGTGGTAGCGCACGCCGGGCAAATCCTTTACGCGGCCGCCGCGGATCATGACCACCGAGTGTTCCTGCAGATTGTGGCCCTCGCCCGGGATGTAGCCGATGACCTCGAAACCATTGGTGAGCCGAACCTTGGCGACCTTGCGCAGCGCCGAATTCGGCTTCTTCGGCGTCGTCGTGTAGACGCGGGTGCACACGCCCCGCTTCTGCGGGCTCTGCTGCAAAGCCGGCACTTTTTTCTTCGCGCGCTGCGTAACCCGCGGCTTGCGAATGAGCTGGTTGACGGTCGGCATCGCTCGTCCGAATCCTCTTTCGGAGTTTTCACCCCGGTTACGCGCGAACCGTTCGCGCAAACGAAATCGCGCCATCCGCTTCCGGTGCGGAAGGGCGCCTGAAATCCGCAGAGGACCACAGGGCATTAAGCCCACGGTCATGCGACCTAGCCGATCTGACTTTCCGTAGTCAGAGGCAGCGTTTGAGCTCGCTTGTGTCGAGGCGTCACGCCGTATCCCGCTTACCCGCGAGGGGGAGCCAAGAAAGCAAACACTTTCAATAGCTTAGCTGGGACCCGGAATTGCCGTTCCGACGGGCGAAGCTCACCGCCTGCCGAAAAGTGCGCGGTATGTATCGGCGGCACTGCGCGAAGTCAAGCACATATGGGCGTAAAGGCTCGATGCCGCAAGCATATCTTCGCTTTGACTGCGCACAGATTACGCTGGCTCCATGCCTTTGGCGCGGATGATCCGCACTGCCTCCGGTGACGCAAGAAACGCCACCAAGGCGCGGACGGCACTCCCGTTTTCCGAGTTCGCGGCGAGCCCCGCCGAGTAGGGCACGAAGTTTCCAAGTTCCGCCGGCAGCGGCCCGACCAGATGGGCGCCCTCCACCGGCTGATTTTCGATGATCTGCTGCATGCCGATCTCGGCCTCGCCGCTGGCGATCACCTCGCCGACTGGCCGGCCAATCGCAAATACGGTCTTGTCAGCCATTTCAGCACTGAGACCGAGACGCTCCAGCAATGCCGCCACGTAAAGCCCGCTTGGACCTTTGCTGAAGGAAATGGATTTCGCTTTCTGCAGGACTTGCTTGAATGCGTCGACCGTCCCGATGTCCAGCGAAGGCGAGCCGGCCCGCACCATGAGGCCAACGATTGAGCGTACGACGTCAGTCTGACTGCCAGGGGTGACCTTGCCGGCCGCCACGAGTGTGTCGAGCTCCGCCCGTGGCATCAGCACCATATCGAACGGCGCGCCCTCCTCGATTTCTTTTTTCAAGATGCGCGTCAGCGCAAAGCGGATGGAGACTTTCACCCCGGCCGTTTGCTCAAATAGCGGAATGGCCTCAGCCATGAACCGGCGCATGGCGCCGCCGCTCAAAGCGGTAATTTCAGTCATTACGGACATGGAAGCGCCCTAGCGACCAGGGTCCTCTTTGTTGCCTCCCCATTCCGAACATCCCCAACCAGCCATGAGCGATGTATGAGCATATCAAACGAAAAGGCCGCCAATTTGGCGGCCCTCCCGTCGCTATGGATCGCCTGACGGCTATTCCGCAGCCGGCAGGGCAGCCGGTTCGGCCGCGGCTGCCGCCGCCTTCGCAGCTGCCTCCTTCTCGCGCTCGGCGAGAATAAGCTGATCGCGTTTGACCGCGACCTCGCGGATCTTGTTCATCATTGCGCCGGTGCCGGCAGGGATCAGGCGACCGACGATGACGTTCTCCTTCAGGCCGTCGAGCGTATCCGCCTTGCCGCTGACTGCAGCTTCGGTGAGTACGCGCGTCGTCTCCTGGAACGAAGCCGCCGAGATGAACGAGCGCGTCTGCAGCGACGCCTTGGTGATGCCAAGGAGCACCGGGTGCCCGGTCGCCGGCTTCTTGCCTTCCGCCGCTGCCCGAACGTTGACTTCGTCCATCTCGACCTTGTCGACCTGCTCGCCCTGGATCAGATCGGTCTCGCCAGAGTCGTTGATCTCGACCTTCTGGAG
>JBAUGC010000913.1:0-2471 GCA_049679485.1 Xanthobacteraceae bacterium | reverse complement strand
CTCTTCAAGGCTGGTGAGCCGCTTTGTCACCAGGCGATGCGGCAAGGCAGTCTGATCGATGATGCCCACCGACCAGCCATCGGGCTCGAGCCAGATGGTGCGCATGGGCTTGCCGTCGACTTTCATGGGCCTCTCCTAGCAGATTTCAGACGATTTTGAAGGTTCGTATTCGTCATTGCGAGGAGCGAAGCGACGAAGCAATCCAGACCTCGCAGCAAGACTGCATTGCTTCGCTTCGCTCGCAATGACGATGCGTTGAGGCTTGCCCATGCAACGCCGTTGCCGCAATGTCGGCCAGGCTGGAGACATTGCATGGCTGCGATCGATTACGAGTTTGAGTACGACATGCGCGCCCGGGTGCCCGAGCATCCGGAGCTGTTCGCGCGATTGGCGCGCGACGCCGAGGATTATCGCGCCGAGACGCTGAAAGCCGGGCGGGCCGAACTCGGCGTCTCATACGGCGATACGCCGCGGCAGATCATCGATCTGTTCCTGCCGGAGGCCGGCGAGAGCGCCCCGCTGGTTCTGTTCATCCACGGCGGCTATTGGCGGGCGTTCGATCCGGGCTCGTTCAGTCACATGGCGCGCGGCTTGAACGGCCGCGGCCTCGCCGTGGCACTGGTCGGCTATGATCTCTGTCCGATCGTCACCATCGCCGACATCATCGAGCAAATCCGCCGCGCCTGCATTTTTCTCTGGCTGCGGTTCGACCGGCGGATGGTGGTCAGCGGCCATTCGGCCGGCGGGCACCTCACCGCCGCGACGGTAGCGACCGATTGGCAGGCGCTCTATCCCAAAGCGCCGGCCGATCTGGTGCCGGCGGGTTACGCGATTTCCGGCGTCTTCGATCTCACCCCGCTCCTTGGCTTGCCGATGAACCAGGACTTGAAGCTCGACGCCGAAGGCGCGCGGCGCGTGTCTCCGGTGTTCTGGCCGGTCCCTTCCGGACGCATGCTCGACGCCGCGGTTGGCGATCTCGAAACCAGCGAGTTCAAACGTCAGAGCCGTGCCCTGGCTGATACGTGGCAGCAGGCGAAGGCGGAAACGCGCTACGCGGAATTCCCCGGCAATCATTTCACTGTCATCGACGCGCTCACCGATCCGGGGAGTTCGATGGTGGCCCGCATTGCCGAACTGACGCAGCGGCTCAAGGCGTAGCGCGCTTCGGCCCGTGCGGGAACAAGAGTACGCAGGCCGAAGCGGCGAAGATGAAGGCGAAGCCGACGATGTCGGCGCGGGTGAGCCGGTCGCCGACGATTAGGACCGTAGATAGGACGCCCAGCACCGGAATACCGAGAATGCCGAGTGCGGCGGTCGCCGTCGGCACCACCGGTACAATGTCGAACCACATGGCGTAAGCGACGGCATTTCCCATCACGCCGACAAAGATAAGCGCTAACCAGGCGCCCGGGCCGGCAGAGCCGAGATCGAGGCCGCCGTCGAATATCAGAAGACAGGCCGTAATCACGACGAATCCGATGGCCAGCTGCCAGGCCGCGGCACCCATCGGATCGCCGTTAATGCGCGCCCATTTCAGATAGACGGTGCCGGCCGCCCAGCTAAAACCGCCGCCGACGGCCAGCGCCAACCCAAGCGGAATACCTGTGGTTGCCAATGGCGCGACGAGGATCGCGATACCGATGCAACACAGCAAGATCGCGAATCCCTGCAAACGGCTGGGACGTTCGCCAAGCACCAGCCACGCCAGCAACAAGGTCCAGATCGGCAGGGTGTACGTCAGGATTGCTACCCGCGAGGTCGCGGCCAGAATTTGGGCGAACGCGGTAAAAAGGCTGAAGGCCGAAATGTTGAAGAACGAAGCCACAAAAACATGCGCCCAATCCCGCGCGGTCGATATGCGGAGACTGCGGCGCTTGAACAGACAGATCGAGAACAGACTGATGCCGCCGATCGCGGCTGTCATGGTGCGCATGCTCAGCGGCGGAATTTCATTCAAAGAGATCTTCATCATCGGCCAGGTCATCCCCCAGATCAGGCAGAGAATGACGAGCATCAGCCGCGAACGGACGTCGGCCGCAGGACCAGATTTTTGCAGCCGCGGCTCTCTCTCGCTGACGGTCACGGCGCCTCCGGTCCGTTAGCGCGATACCAGTCGGCGATCTGGGCGCCGGTCCAGAACTTGACGTCGCTCCTGCTGCGGATGTTTTCGAACACGGCGCGCAGATACTTCACCCGGTGCGGCACGCCCATGATGTAGGGATGAACCGATAGCGCCATGATGCGGGCCGAGCGGGCCGAGTCCGCGTAGATCTGCTCGAACTGATCGAGCGCGCGATCGCGATATTCTGACGCCGAATGATGCTGGATGAGCATCATGGCGACGTCGTTGCATTCCTGCGTATAGGGCACGTTGAGGATCGGCTTGCCGCGTGTCTTGAGCCAGACCGGCTGGTCGTCGAGCACCCAATCGGCGACGTAGTCGTAGCCCTCTTCGGCGAGCAGGTCGGGAG
>JBAUGC010000912.1:0-2145 GCA_049679485.1 Xanthobacteraceae bacterium | reverse complement strand
TCGCAATTGTCCCAATCAGTCTTATGTGCATCGCATCACCGACAGCGGCCCTGCGCCAGGCGTCGGTGGCTGAGAGTTCGGTAGCGCTCCCGCCTGTTTCAGTGGAGTTGCACCATGCGGTATTACGCGCCCTCTATCCCCGCCATCGAATGCCCCCCTTTCGTACCGGACAACACGCCGGCCCTAATATGCCCCTCTTGCGGCGACACCATGAAGCACCTCCGGACGATCCCAAAATTTGGTGCGCGGTTGGAACAGTTCATTTTCGTCTGCCCTTCCTGCGAAGGGATCGATTCAAGGGAAGTTCATAAACCCGCGGCGTGAGACCGTCTTATTATGGCGGGTCGCCTAACCATGCAAAATCCGGGACCTGGATTTCATCGCTCCAACGCGCGTGAACGCCGCGCGGTTGACGCTTATATATTTTGCGATTTGCAGCGGCGGTGACCGAAAGCTTCCCGATGCAACGGATTGGAGATTTCGTTGATCTCGCTCAAAATTCGGCACAAGACGAGCTATCGTTTCAATCAACCGGTGGCTCTCGGGCCCCACCGCTTGATGCTTCGACCGCGCGAAAGCCGCGAGCTGCGGTTGATTTCCAGCCATGTTACGGTAACGCCCGAATCCGTGGTGACCTGGGCACACGATGTCTTCGGCAACGCAGTCGCGATGGCCCCCTTCCAGACCATGACCGATAATCTGGTAATCGACAGTGTCTCGGAACTCCAGCTCGGCGCAGCCGCCTGGCCTGTCTTCAGCATCGCAGCGTCCGCGATTGTCTATCCGTTCCGGTATTCCGACGATGAATGGACCGACCTCGGCGCTTTGACGATACAGCAATACCCGGACCCGACGGGGCGGTTGCGCGATTGGGCGCGGGCATTTGTCCGCGGCCAATCGACTGACACCCTGTCGCTACTGAAAGACCTGAGCTCTGGCGTCACCGGCTGGATCCGCTATCAGAGCCGGGATGACGAGGGCACTCAGTCTCCAACCCAGACTCTGGATCGCGGCTGGGGATCGTGTCGGGATTTCGCGGTGCTCTTTGCGGATGCGGTGCGCAGTCTCGGATTCGGCGCGCGTATCGTCTCTGGCTATCTCTACAATCCCAATCAGCAAAGCGTCGGATCAAGTGATGCGGGATCGACCCACGCATGGGCAGAAGTTTTTGTCCCGGGCGCAGGCTGGATCACCTTCGATCCGACCAATCGCAGCGTCGGCGGCTTCAATTTGATACCGGTCGCCGTCGTGCGCGACATCCGGCAGGCCGTTCCAGTGTCCGGCAATTTCGTAGGGATGACCAACGCCTTCGCAGGCATGTCAGTGGAGGTTGTCGTCACGTCATAAGCTGGCGGCTTGCTTCTGGGCGACGGCTCCTATTGGCTTGCCCCAGGACGCCATCATTTCCGCAATGGGTCATTTTCGACACATTGACGATGTCCGAGTCATGTCCGCTTTTGCCGATAGCAGACATTAAATCAGCGCCGTTCTATGATCTGCGCTACCGCCTCGCCCAAGGTGACGCGCAAACCGAGCCGCACATCTGTTGATACCGCCCTTGCGCTTGATAAAGCCGGACAATGACTCCTCCAGGCCCTTAAATTCGGCGGCGTACCGCAAGACCCGAGACCACTTGCTGCGCGTTCGAAAATCCACCTTGTCCGGATCCGCTGTGCAGAAGATCACGGCCGAGAAGGGTTCCTGCACATCCACGATCAGCCGCCGCTCTTTTAGGCACAGGGCGCGGCGGGCGTATTCACCTGCCTTGCCTTCGTGGGCCCACCACGAGACCAGCTCGAAAACGGCCGTTAGATAGCCGTAAATTCCGTCTCGATTACGGGTGCTTTGATAGTCTTCCCATTCGTCTTGGAGCCGAAACAAATTCTCTTTCAGGGCCTCGGTCGAAAATTCGATATTCACGGATCGCCGGTCCGGCATGCCTAAACGCCCTCCTGCTCAAACTCAATCTCGGCATCCAGCCGGAGGTCTTCCAGATAGCCCCGCAGCTTGGGCGTCGCCTTCCATGCAATTCGACCACTAGCATCCAAGTACCGCATGGCGGCACCGTTCATTTCGAACGCTCCCTAGATCTTGGCATATACCAAGTCACGGTCCTGAAAATGGCCAGTTCGCCCGAGTCGAGCC
>JBAUGC010000911.1:0-3958 GCA_049679485.1 Xanthobacteraceae bacterium | reverse complement strand
CTGCCAGACGGCGGCGGTCACTGGGCTTGAGAGTGATGGAAATTCCAGTTCGCATGCGCCAGACTCGCACGCGACGAGTCCGCCGGGAATCCCTCTTCGGATTCAAATGTTAGATTTGATCCACTAGAAGATGCCCTATGCGGTTTGTTTTCGATAGGCATGACTTGCAACACCTTCTTCAACTCCATCTAGAGCATCTTATATACCTGATCGGACGAAATGGCTTACGCTCAAAATTGGCGAGCACAGCGGCGCCTTGGAGGCGCATCTTTAGCCATGGCCATAGTGGAGTTTGAAGACCGTACCCTCTGCATCGATGCAGCCGTCATCGGACAAGGGCTCAACGTCGAGCCCTCCCTCGTTCAGGTTCGGATGCGCGAAGGAAAGATCACGGTTCTCTGCGAACGCGGTGTCGATGAGGACGCGGGACGCTATCGGATGACGTTCTTTCACGAGAACCGACGCTTTCGTCTCGTTGTCGACGAAGAAGGCAACGCCATCCAGCGTTCAACGGTAGATTTCGGTGACCATCAACTTCCCACTTCAATGCGCAAGCCTTCAGCATGACTCCAAAGGCAGGTCCGGTGATAATCCGATCGCTCCAACTGGTCTCCATTGCACAGTTCGCTAAAGTTTTGCGTGAAACTTGCGAGCCGTGAGCGCCGCATTCGCCGCAAAAATCATCTACTGCGTCAGGGGAAGTGCTTTGGTCCAACGGATCGTTCCGTCGGAGGGAATCCCGGCTTACCGGTCCCACGGGATTGTGCTCGCGTGGTTTACCCTGCGGGGTAGCGACTGCGATGACCCGCATCTTTTCGGGGCTCTGAAATGAGCAAGATTGGCGGCAGCGACTGAAGGAACTCGCTCTACTGCTCGTTCTGCGACAAGAGCCAGCACGAGGCGCGCAAATTCATTGCCGGCCCTCGAGCTTTGCCTGGACATCATTGGCGAGGAGAACAAGTCCCTGCTGAGGAAATCCGGCGACAACGTTCCGACCCCGAAGGACATCCGCGAGGTCCTCGACGACTACGTCATCGGCCAGGACCACTCCAAGAAGGTGCTTTCTGTCGCGGTCCATAATCACTACAAGCGTCTAAAACACCAGGTCGACCACAAAGATGTGGAGCTAGCGAAGTCAAATATCCTCCTGATCGGCCCGACCGGCTCGGGCAAGACATTGCTGGCGCAGACGCTGGCGCGCGTTCTCGACGTCCCTTTCACCATTGCGGATGCGACGACGCTCACCGAAGCTGGCTATGTCGGCGAGGACGTTGAGAACATTATCCTCATCCTCAAGCTGCTGCAGTCAGCGGACTACGACGTCGAGCGCGCGCAGCGCGGGATCGTCTATATCGACGAGATCGACAAGATTTCCCGCAAATCGGACAGCCCCTCGATCACCCGCGACGTCTCAGGCGAGGGCGTGCAGCAAGCGCTGCTCGTGGAGGGCACCATGGCAAGTGTGCCACCGCAGGGTGGCCGCAAGCATCCACAGCAGGAATTCCTAAAAGAAGTGGCGCAAAACTCGCGAAGGTCGCTCTCGCCCGCAAGCTGCCGTGGTTTGGCCCCAAACAGGAGGCTCTGTTGGCCCGCGTGGTCGCTTACTGACTTGGTCGGAAACCCGGTGGTAACTTCCAACGGTGTAAGGCTGTAAAGAAAACAAATGTGCGGGCGTTTCACTTATAAGCTGACTTGGGAAGAACTTTTTCGTCTGTACCGGCTCTCGTTGGATCAGCCGCCACGAAACACCCAAGCGCGCTACAACGTCTGTCCCACGGACACCATCGACACAATCGCTTCCCATGAGGGCAAGCGTGAACTCGTGCCAATGCGGTGGGGCTTAATACCTCGCTGGTGGAGCAAGCCACTTAAGGAAGCCAAGATGGCGACCTTCAATGCGCGAGGGGAAACAGTCGAAACGAGACTATTCTTTCGCGACGCATTCAAGCGCACGCGATGCCTGATCCCCGTCTCGGGTTACTACGAATGCCAGAACACGCCGGGCGGCAAGCAACCTTGGTACTTCACTGCGCGGGACGGTGCACCCGCGTTGACGATTGCGGGCCTAACCGCCACAACGCGGATAATCTTTGGGACTGCAATTAGCGGCTGTTAATGAGCGCCACGCTATCATTGTCGCGGACCTAAAATGTTGCACGTCACATCGGTATACGTGAAAGACCCATTTGCGCCGTCGAGTACGTATGAACTTGGCTGTCCAGTTTTCGAGGTGCAAGCCAGTCGCACACCCTGCAATTCAATCTCTCGGCTAAAATCAATTATGCGATTGGACGTCACAGCCGCGAAAGACACGATGGTCTTTTCCGCATTAAGATATGGCCGCGCTATGCGCGCTAATGGCATGCCATCTTGGTAGAGTTCATCATTTGGTCGCCGACTGAGCCTCTCTATTTGTCTTTGTAACGGTTCAAGCTTGGCGATGACCGCAGCCGCTATTTCGGTCGCTGATTGATTCAAACTAACATTGGCCGACCCAGCATTTTTATTTAGCGCAGATTCAAATTGCGAAAATTGAATATCTCGTTGTGCAGAAAGTTTTTCCTGTTCTGCCGATTGCCACCACCCCAAAAAGAATAGAATAAATGCTCCGACGTAGCCAAAGATCATTACCCTGCGCCAAGTTGCGCTCACGTTCGCAATCCCCACTGCGATCCCCGCAAAACCCAAAATCGCGAAAAGAGCGAAACTTCCAATTGTGAAAAGCGCAGAGCCGGTGAACCAAAAATGAGGTTCCGGCAACCAAGGCGGCCAAAAAGCAGGTGCCGAAATGGGGAAATCAAAACGTAGGACATAGCACTACTCGCCTTTACTCCAACTTTGTGAAGTCTGTTTCAGTTTCGACCGTGGGGCAGGATGGTCGCTCAGCAGAAGCTCCGAGTGACGCAAGTTCGTGTGTCGGCGATCCCACGGAAGTGGACGCAGTTTGCGATCACCGCTGGCGTGTCGGGTCATGTGAGGGTCGCTGGTTTGTCGCTATGATTGAGGTCACAGAACAAGCGCAAGCGAAGCGCGGGCCATATGAGAAGCGAGTTATCCCATGATACATCAAATAATCTCCTATGTTGCCGTAGCGGCAGGGCTTCTGTCTGCCATTCTTTGGTGGAAGGCCGCTACTACAGTCGTCAGAAGAGGCGATGATCGGGCGGCTGGAAACACTTTCCTAGGAGATGTGGCCATTCAGGCTACGTTTAAAGCACAATCCAAGTTCAATGCGTGGGCCGCGGTGGCAACGGGAATTGCTGCTTTGGCGGCAGCCGTCGCTCAACTGTTTTCAAACTGAGGCATTACCCGCGCGGGTATGACCCCACCTCGCGCGGCCAGTTTCACATTAGCGGCCAGTCCGCCTTGAACTGTCTGACCGCAGTTGTCTGCAACGTCTCGGCACCAGTGAAGCCACGTTGAGCCAACTCTATGATCTTCTTTGCAACAAGCCGGGTAGCTGCGTCATCGCCTTTAGTCAGCCCTAGGACTTTGCATGTGCCTTCTAGCGCAGATGACATTTCCTGAATTGTCTCAGGGTCAAATGTCTTATCGGCCAAAAAAGGACGGATCGTCATGACATTCCCCCATGTCAGTTCGTTCGTTCGTTCGTTCCTCACAAGTTGACGTTGGGAGTGTCTAACTTCCGTCAAGAGAGTTACCTGCGACCTAGTGGCCGTCGCTGGTTTACCGCTTTACCAACCAATTTAGGGCTGCGTCGAAGCTGTCGGGATTGACCAGAAAATAGATGAGGACCGCTAGAGGCACCAGCACCAGCAGGGCTTCCAGCGAATATCGAGCAATTTTCCGGCCTTCGATCACCTGCCGGACTATGTGCTGTCTGAGCTAAATTACAAACCCGAAAATGGGAGTATCCTTAGCGGAGTGCGCACGGTGCTTGTTAAGCCGCCTCGACCAATTGATTGATTTCGCTCAGCCCGGACGAGCGGGTTTGGTT
>JBAUGC010000910.1:0-1973 GCA_049679485.1 Xanthobacteraceae bacterium | reverse complement strand
TGATGAAATAGACGCCAGAACTCTTCAGGCAGACTAGGCCGGTAAGCACGGCGAGCAGCGCGCACGCGACGGCGGCGGCCGGCAACCCGAACAGCAGATCGGATGTGCCAGGTATAACGAACGTTCCGAACCCGAAGTTCACCTTGTTGGCTTCGTGGAATGCGAGAATGCCAATGATGTAGCCGCCCATTCCCATAAAGCCTGCGTGCAGCAGGCTGACTAGCCCCGCAAATCCGAGTACAAGGTTCAGGGCTACAGCGGCGGTCGCAAAAATAACGATGCGCGTGAACAGCCTGATCAGAAACGGATCCTGCAGCCAACAGGAAAACAGCGGGACGACGGCGAGTGCGGCAAGGATCACAAGGTGCGGCAAGAGCGATTCGGTGAGGCGAGGCTGCCTCATCTCAGCGGCCGCTCGCGAATAAACCCTGTGGCCGGTAAGCCAGGAAAAGCGCCATAAAGACAAAAATGATCATGCTGCCGAGCGCTGGCGGAAGCAGCACGCGGCCGAACGTATCGACGATGCCGACCGACAACGCCGCGATGAACGCGCCACGAACGGAGCCGATGCCGCCGATGACCGTCACCACGAGTGAGAGGATAAGGATCGGTTCACCCATGCCGACTTGAACGGTCAGTATGGGGCCGGCCATGACGCCGGCGAGTCCCGCCAACGCCGCGCCGAAGCCAAACAGCAGCGCGAATACCAATTGAACGTTGACGCCCATGGCGCTCGCCATGTCGCGGTCGCTAGCCCCGGCGCGCACCCACATTCCGGCCCTGGTGCGGGTGATGATCAGGTAAAGACCGAGCGCCACAACGAGACCCACGGCCAATATGGCAAGGCGGTACACCGGATAGGTCTCACCCGGCAAAATCTCCACCGAGCCCGAAAGAAAGGCGGGTATCTGCAAAGCAACCGGAAACGGGCCCCAGACGATGCGGGCCAGCTCGTTGAGAACAAGGATCAGGCCGAAGGTAATGAGCACCTGCTGCAAATGGCTCTTTTGGTAGAGATACCGCAGCAGGCCGAGTTCCAGCGCGAGCCCGACCAAACCGGTTCCCAGCACCGCGACGACGAGTCCGGATAAAAAGTCGCCGGTTAACATCACGGCGCTCGAGGCAATGAAAGCGCCGATCATGTAGAAAGAGCCATGAGCCAAATTGATGAAGTTCATCAACCCGAATACCAGAGTCAGTCCCGATGCCATCAGAAACAGCATCACGCCAAGCTGCACCCCGTTCAACAGTTGAATGACGATAACGGTCAGGTGTGACAAGAAATTCCCTCGCGATCGTCGATCACCAAAGGCCGAAATCAGGCTAGCTGGCACTGGACAGTCGGCAGCTCACCGCGGCGACTGTTTACGGCTTCGGCATGTTGCAGTCTTTGACGTACGCATTGACGTAGCCGGTCTGCATCGTCGTCAGCGTCTTCTGGATGAGCTTGCCGTCGCTATCTTTGATCACTTCCACCAGATCCCAGTTTTGAATCGGAATGTGATTACTGGCGAATTTGAAGGGACCGCGCACGGAGCTGAAATTTGCTTTCTCCATCGCAGCGATGAGCGCCGGCTTGTCGACAAAACTGCCTTTCACTTCGGCCAGCGCTGCGTTCAATAGCTGCGCCCCGTCGAAGGCGTATGCTGAGATGAAACTCGGCCGGTAATTAAACCGTTTGACGAAGGCATCCGTGAACTTCTTGTTGGCCGGAACCGCGGTATCGAAGTTCCAGGAAGTAGCCTGGAATGTTCCGATGGCTACATCGCCGATGGCCACCAAGCTTGCCTCATCCACGCTGGAGGACGAGTACAGCGGAATATCCTTAATCAGCCCCGACTGTCCGTATTGCTTGTGGAAGTTGATGCCGAAGGTTGCCGGATAGAAGACGTAAACTGCTTCGGGGTTAGCCTGCTTGATCTGGGCGATTTCGGCGGCGAAGTCGAGCTGGCTGAGAGGCGTATAAACCTCGC
>JBAUGC010000909.1:0-21343 GCA_049679485.1 Xanthobacteraceae bacterium | reverse complement strand
GTGCAACGAAGTGACCCGCCCCCATCGACCGCGCCCCGCCGGCCGGTTAATTTAGGCCCGAAAAACAACAACGGGGAACGCCTACCCAACCGCCAGGGGCGGCGCCCGTCGGGGAGGAAGCGATGGCGCACGTTTGGAAAAAATCTTATCCGCGGGGCGTGTCCTGGGATGCGCCGCTGCCGCCGCCGGTTCCGCTCGAAAGCTTGCTCGAAACCGCGGCAAGCAAATGGCCGGAGCGGGTTGCGATCGACTTTTACGACCGTACCTTCACCTTTCGGGAACTTCGCGACCTTGCCGCGCGCGCCGCGAGGGGCTTACAGGCGCTTGGTGTCGGGCCCGGTGTGCATGTCGGCTTGCACCTGCCGAACACGCCGCATTTCGTGATTGCGTTCTTCGCCGTGCTGATGGCCGGCGGCCGCGTCGTCAATTTCAGTCCGCTCGCCGCGCCGCGGGAGCTCAAGTTCCAGATCACCGACGCCGAAACGACGGTGATGATCACGCTCGGCCTGCCGATGCTCTATCCGCAGATTGCGGCGCTGAAGGGCGCGGGCAAATTTGCAACGCTGGTGGTTTGCAGCATTGCCGACTTCCTGCCGGCGCCGATCGCCCAAATGTTCGGCCCCGCGGCCGAGCGCATCGCCGGCGTCGGCCGCGAAGTCGATTTTGCCGCGCTCATTGCCAACGACAGCGCCTTCGCGCGGTACCCGCGCGGCCGGCTCGAAGACGAGATCGCAGTGCTGCAATACACCGGCGGCACCACCGGCCAGCCGAAAGGGGCCATGCTCACGCATGCGAATTTCTGCGCGGTGCTGAGCATTTACTCGTATTGGAATGGGCTTGGCCCGGACGAAGCACCGCAAAAAGCGTTGGCGGTGTTGCCGTTGTTCCACATCTACGGCTTGAGCTTCGTCATGCTGCTCGCCGTCGCTACCGGTTCGCAAATGGTGCTGCACATCCGGTTCGATCCAGACCGCGTGCTCGCCGACATTGCGCGCAAGAAAATTACGGTGTTCCCGGCGGTGCCGACCATGTACACCGCGCTGGTCAATCATCCGAAGGTAAAGGAGTTCGACCTTTCCTCGGTCGAAACTTGGGGCTCTGGCGGCGCCCCGCTGCCGCTCGAAGTGCAGCAGCGTTTCGAAGCGCTGACCGGCATCTGTCCGAAGGAAGGCTATGGCCTGACCGAAGTCGCGCCGCTGGGTACGCTACAGCTCAAGGACGCACCGGTACGCCAGGGCAGTGTCGGCCTACCCGCGCCGCATACCACTCTGGACGTGGTTGATCTCGCGACCGGCACCACGGTGCTGCCGGTCGGCGAGAAGGGCGAGGTCTGCTTTCGCGGACCGCAGGTGATGAAAGGCTATTGGAAGAAGTCCGAGGAAACTGAAGACGCATTTCGCGGCGGCCGCTTTCATACCGGTGACATCGGCTACCTCGATCAGGACGGCTTCCTCACGCTGGTCGACCGCAAGAAGGACATGATCCTGTCCGGCGGCTTCAACGTGTTTCCGCGCAACATCGAGGAAGCGATCTACGAACATCCCGGCGTCGCCGAGGTTACCGTTATCGGCATTCCGGATGCCTATCGGGGCCAGTCGGCCAAGGCTTTCATTGCGCTCAAGCCGGGGCACGCGCCGTTTGGGATCGATGAGCTAAAGGCGTTCTTGGCCGACAAGCTCGCGAAATACGAAATGCCGACGGAAATGGAAATTCGCGCCAGCTTGCCCAAAACGCTGGTCGGGAAATTGTCGAAGAAAGAGCTGGTAGCCGAGGAGATGGCCAAGCGGCAAAGCGCCGAGGCGCTACCGGCCGCAGCTGGCGAGTGACGATCTGCTCGGACGATCATGCTGGATCGCGTCCGGGATCGGCCAGCGGCGCCGTCCACGCATCGTAGGTGTAAACCCAGTCCGGATCGGTTGGGCTGCTAAGCCACGTATTGGTCCGCGAGCTGAGTTGGATTCGCGATGTGCGCGGCTTTCGGGTCGCCTCGTAACGGCGAAATGCCGCTGCCACGCCCAACTGATCGACGCCATCGAGGCAGCGCGACAGCACCGCGGCGTCTTCGATCGCCATCGCGGCACCCTGCGCCATGTAAGGCGTCATGGGATGGCAGGCATCGCCGAGCAGGGTGATATTGCCTTCTGACCAGCGCGGAAGCGGATCGTGATCGAGCAGCGGCCTTTTGTGAACGGTAGGGCACGCGGCGAGCACGTGCCGAACCTGCGGATGGAAAGCGGCAAAGGCAGCGCGTAACACATTGACATCGCCCGTGGCCGACCAAGATTCGGGCGTAAAGTCCGGTTCAGGCTGACTGGTCACGAAGTAGACTTCGCTTCGGTCAGGCTTGACGTAGTAGATGACGATGTGCCGATCGGGCCCCCACCATTTGGTGCAATCGTCGATCCGATAGCCGTTCAGCAGCGCCGCAGGGTAAACCGTGCGATAGGCGACACGACCGGTAAAATTCGGCTCATCCTTGCCGAACAATGCGTCTCTGATCACCGAATGAACGCCGTCGGCGCCGACGATGGCATCGGCGTCGGCCGTCATGCCATTGGCGAAGTCAAGCCTGACACTGCCGTCGGCGCGCTCCTCTAGCGAAACGAGCTGGTGATCGAGACGGAGCACATCGTCCGGTACGGCGCTTGCCAGCGCAGCATGCAGATCCCCACGATGCGCCAACAGATAAGGCGCGCCGTAACGTTCTTCGGCGGCTTCGCCAAAGATCATGTCGAAGCGAACCTTGCCGGTGTCGAAGTCCTTGTTGTTCCAAGAACGGGGATAGAAGGCGCCCGCGCGCAGCACCGGTTCAAGACCGAAGCCGCGCAGAACCTTCATGGCGTTACAGCCGATTTGGATTCCGGCGCCGAGGCGCGCGAAGCGCCGGGCCTGCTCGTAGACCGTAACTTCAATGCCGACCCGCCTTAGTGCTACGGCGGTCGCAAGGCCGCCCATCCCCGCGCCGATGATTGCTACGGAAAGTTTTGGCACCTGGATTTCCCGTTTTCCGGCCGTCAGTCGTCTTCGATACGCCCGCCCATTCTACTCGTTAGGGACTGCAACGCGTATCGTAGCCCACGGGGTCGAAATGCCGCTATCCGGCGAACCCGCCGGCATCGAGAAACTCTCGCTCGACAGGTGTCGTGTCGCGCCCCAGCACGCGGTTGCGATGCGGAAATCGTGCGAATTTCGTAATGATATCGCGATGGGCGAGCGCGTAGCTCGATAAGTCGGCATCGCCGAGCGCCGCATAAAGCTGAACCGACCGATCCTGATCGGCCAGAAGTTCCGAATGCATGAAGGGCAGATAGAAAAACTGCCGCAGCGCTTCGTCGGTCGCCTGGTCGAAGCCGCGCGTAATCGCGCGGTCGGCCACCGCACGCGCGAGCGGATCGGTGGCGAACGCACGCGCAGTGACGCGAAACATATTCCGGGAAAACTGATCGAGCAGGATGACCAGCGCGAGCGCGCCTTCGACGCTTTCTTCAAATGCCGCCAATTCGCCCCGCGCCGCCGCCTCATGGGCAGCGAGAAACCGCGACTTGATGCTCAGGTCGAAATTCTCGTCCTGTTTGAACCATCGCCCCGGCCCGGCTTCGCGCCAGAACGACACGATTTCGGCTGGCGTAACGTCGCTCACCCTACTGCCCGCTGCCGGCGACGCTGGCGAAGCGTTTTGCCTCCTCGGCGGCACGGAACAACGCCTTCGCCTTGTTGATGCATTCTTGTTGCTCTAAGTCCGGATCGGAGTCGGCGACGATGCCGGCGCCGGCCTGTACGTACATGGTGCCGTCCTTGATCAGGGCTGTGCGCAGCACGATGCAGGTGTCCATATCGGCGCCGGCGGAGAAATAGCCGACACAGCCGGCGTAGAGGCCGCGCTTTTCCTTTTCCAGTTCGTCGATGATCTGCATGGCCCGCACCTTGGGCGCGCCGGAGACAGTACCGGCGGGAAAGCCGGCGGCAAGCGCGTCGAGCGGATCGCAATCATCGCGCAGCTTGCCTTCGACATCAGAGACAATGTGCATCACTTGGCTGTAGCGCTCGATGAAGAATTGATCGGTCACTTTGACGGTGCCGATCTCGGCGACTCGGCCGACGTCATTGCGCCCAAGATCGAGCAGCATCAAGTGCTCGGCGCGTTCTTTCGGATCGGCCAGCAACTCCTGCTCCAGCGCCTTGTCCTCGTGCGGCGTCGCACCGCGCCTTCGCGTGCCGGCAAGCGGGCGGATGGTCACGGTGCCGCGGCGGGTCCTGACCAGGACTTCGGGGCTTGAGCCGGCTACCGCGAAGGCGCCGAAGTCCAGGAAAAACAGATAGGGCGAAGGATTGACGCGCCGCAATGCACGATAAAACGCGAACGGCGGCAGCGCGAATGGAGCTTCGAACCGCTGCGACAGCACGACCTGAAAGATGTCGCCGGCGAAGATGTATCCCTTGGCCCGCAGCACCAGGGCTTTGAACTCTTCCGCGCTGGTGTTGGAGCGCGCCTTCACTTCGATCGAGCCTGCTTCGTTGCTGCCGGCCGATTTGCCGAGTGGCCGCTCAAGCGCATCGACGATCGCCGACAGGCGTTCAACGGCGTGAGCGCGCGCCGCCTTCGCCGTCACGCCCGCCCGCGGCCGCACCGGCGTGACCACGGCGATGGTATCTTCAACCGCATCGAACACCACAACCAGCGTCGGCCGGACGAGGATGGCGTCGGGAATGCCGATCGGATCAGAACGTGGCGCGGCCAGGGAATCTTCCATCTGCCGCACCATGTCGTAGCCGAGATAGCCGAAGACGCCGGCGGCCATTGGCGGTAAAGGGTCGGGCAGGGCAATCCTGCTTTCGGCAATCAGCGCGCGCAGGGCTTGCAGCGGCGGCGCGCCGGCCGGCGTAAATGCTACCGGATTGTTTTGCGCCGCACGATTGATCTCGGCGATTTGGCCATTGGTGCGGAAAATGACGTCGGGCTCAAGTCCGATGATGGAATACCGGCCGCGGACCTCGCCGCCCTCGACGGACTCGAGCAAAAAGCTAATCGGCGAAGAAGTTTTGGCTCGCGCCCCGGTGATTTTGAGAAAAGCGGAGACCGGGGTTTCCAGGTCGGCGACCAGTGTGGTCCAAACCGCTTGCGGCTCGCCGGCCGCATAGCGCGTGGCGAATGCGTCGGCCGCAGGCTCGACCTGCATTCAGTTGGTATCCGGCGCGCTGTTGCCGAGTGCTTGCGCCAGCGCTGCCTGGTTGACGCTGGTGCCAAGCTCGTCCTGGAGCCAGGCGACATACTCACCGTACATGTCGTTGATCTCCTGACGCTGCACGGTTTCCTCGAGGCGCTTGCTCTCGGCGGAATTGGCGTCCAGTTTGGGCGTGGTTACGTCGGTCACGCGGAACACGACCCATTCGCTGGGCTTGTCGGCGTCCGTGCTGCCAAAACCGTCTTTGGCAGTGTGAAATACCGCAGCGGCAACCTTGGCCGATACAAATCCGGTCGGCTTGCCGCGCTTGAGCTTGTCAGCCGTTTGGATCGTCAAGCCGTCCGCCTTGGCGACGGCGTCGAACGCGTTGCCGTTCTTGAGCTTATCGACCATGTCGGCTGCTTTGGCCTTCAATCGCGAAGCGATCGCGTCCTCGCGCACACGCTGTTCGACCTGGCTCTTGACCTCATCAAGCGCCCGATCGCGGGACGGCGTGATGCCAGTGACATCGAACCAGATGTAGCCGCCGTCGGCCGAGAGCGGATCGTTTTCGACGCCGACATCGGAGGCGAATGCAGCGTTGATCACCTCCGCGGCGTGAGGGAGGTTGGCAACCGAATTTCCGCTGGGGTCGTGCCCGGAGCGGTCCACGTCGTAGGTCATGACCGGAAGCTTCGCCTTCTGCGCCGCCTCTTCCAGCGTACTGCCGCCGGCGCGAGTGTCTTCGATCTTGTCGTGCAGGCTTTGCACTTCCGCCTTGGCGCGCTCGGCGGTGATGTCGGTCCGGATCTGCGGCGTCACCTCGGCCAGCGTCTTTTCAACCTCCGGCTCGATTTTGAGCACGGTCACAATAACGGTACCGAAGCGTCCTTTGACCGGTTGGCTTATCTCGCCCTCCTTGAGCGAGAAAGCAGCGTCTGCGACGGCCGGGTCGATGATCTCCGCTTTCGGTAACATCCCGAGATCAATGTCCTGATCCTTAAGCCCCCGTTCAGCGGCAAGGGCGGCGAAACTCAACCCACCTTTGAGCTTTGCTTCAGCAGCCTCTGCTTCCTGCGCGTTCGGGAAGACGATTTGCTCGACGTGCCGGCGCTCCGGCGTAACGTACCGGCTGCGGTGTTCGTCGTAGTAAGCCTTCATATCCGCGTCGGAAATTTCCATCGATTTGCCGATTTCCGCGGGTGTTACCAGCACGGTCGCGATCTTGCGGTATTCCGGCGCTCGAAACAGGATCTTGCGCGCCTCGAAATATTTGTTGAGTTCGTCCGAGGTCGGTTCCGGAACGTCGCCGGCCTGCGCCGGTCCCAGCGTCACATACTCGATGCTGCGTTCCTGATTTTGGAATTCATTGATGGCTTCAAGCCAGGCCTTCGGCACCGGCAGGTCCCCGGTGAGCGAATCTATGATCTGCCGCCGCAGCATTATTCGACGCTGCTCGTTGAGGAAGCGCTGCTCGCTGTACCCGGCGCTACGCAGCAATTGCTCGAACTTCACCCGGTCAAAGCGGCCGTTGATCTGGAACATCGAATCGTTGGTGATGTGCTGCACCACGTCTGCATCCGACAGGCCGAGCCCCATCTTTCGCGCCCGCTGATCAAGGCCGGCTTCGGCAATCATGTCGCTGAGCACCTGCCGGTCAAGCCCGAAGGCATTCGCCTGTTCCTGCGTCAGTGCGCGGCCGAACTGGCGTCCGATCTGTTGCAGCCGTTCGTTGTACAGCTGGCGGAATTGCTCGATCTGGATTTCGGTACCGCCGATCTTGGCGAGCGTCGAGCGGCCAAAGCCGCGAAAGATGTCGTTGATGCCCCAGACGGCAAAGCTCGCGGCAAGCAGCACCATGACTGTGCCCATGACGGCGCGGCCGAGCCAATTAGCAGAGGCTTTGCGGATTCCTCGAAGCATTTCGTCCAACGCGTTGAAGTGATGCCGGTCGGGCTGCCGGGCAAAGGCGGCGCATCATAGGGATCGATGCGTGTCCCCGCAACCGACGGGATTTCCTGGTAAAACGCCCCTTTTCCGAGCGCAAGGCGTCTGCTAACCGCTCTTTGTCGCAGGTGTGGCGGCCAACACGTTGAGACACAAATCATGGCGCGTCGTCCGCTGGTTGCCGGCAATTGGAAAATGCATGGCCTAAAGAGCGCGGCTGGCGATTTGCAGAAAATCATTGCCGGCGCGCAGCAGCTCACGAAGCCCGAGCTGATGGTGTGTCCGCCAGCGACATTGATCTCGGACTTTGCTGCCGTCGCCCTCGGATCAAGGGTCGCAATCGGCGGCCAAGACTGCCACGCGCTGGCTTCGGGTGCTTATACTGGGGATATTTCGGCCGAAATGCTCAAAGACGCCGGCGCCGTGGCCGTCATTGTCGGCCATTCCGAACGCCGGCGATTTCATGGCGAGACCGACGCGGCGGTGCGTGCAAAGACGGAGGCCGCGCGTCGCGCCGGCATTGTAGCGATCGTGTGTATTGGCGAAACGCGTGCCGAGCGCGAGTCCGGGCATGCGCTCTCCGTGGTGAATGCACAGCTCGAAGGTTCGCTTTCGGACGATAGCACGGGCTTTGTCGTTGCTTACGAGCCGGTCTGGGCTATCGGCACCGGGCTTACGCCGACGCCCGGGGATGTCGCGGAGATGCATGGTCTGATCCGCGACCGTCTTGGCGCGCGCTTTGGCTTGGGCAGCGACGCCGTTCGGGTGCTCTACGGCGGCTCGGTTACTCCGGCGAATGCACCGGAATTACTCGCGGTCGATAATGTCGACGGGGCCCTGGTCGGTGGCGCGAGCCTCAAAGCCGACGATTTCCTGGCGATTGCCTCGGTTTACCGATAGACCCCGGCCGCCGTAGAAAATCCACGCCGGATCATGTAGAGAGCCGCGCGACTTCCTATATCACCGGGCGTACGACCGGCGCCGTGAGCGGACATTATCGATGCTGACTGTGATTATTGTCATCCACCTCATGCTGGTACTCGGCCTGATCGGGGTGGTGCTGCTGCAGAAATCCGAGGGCGGCGGCCTTGTCAGCTCGACCAGCGGCTTTATGACCGGCCGCGGCACTGCCAACGTTCTGACCCGGACAACGGCGCTCCTCGCCGTCGGTTTCTTCATTACCAGTCTGGCGCTGTCGTGGCTGGCCGGACTGGGCCGTCATCCTGCCTCGATCATCAATACCGGCGGTGGTTCTCAGACCCGGGAGGCGCCTCCGGGTTCGCCGGCACCGCTCAGCTCGGGTGGCGGCGTGCTGGACCAGTTGAAATCAAGAGGGGCCCCCGAGGCTCCGGCCGTCCCCAGCGGACCGCAAGTGCCGCGATCACAGTAGGCTGCAAACTCACGGCGCAGCGAGCTTCCCCGGTACTGGTAGCAACAGCGGCGGGGCCAGCTTCAGTGCGGCCTGAGGATTTCGCCAGACCCGATTGGGAATGCGGAAATTTCCGCCTTCGCACCTTACCCAGCGCGGCAGCTATTCCGGAAAATCGCTCGTCGAATCGGATGATCGACGATAGAGGTTAAATCCCATGGCGCGGTACATTTTCATCACCGGCGGCGTGGTTTCTTCATTGGGCAAGGGTCTCGCGTCAGCGGCGCTCGGCGCGCTGCTGCAGGCCCGCGGCTACAAAGTCCGGCTGCGCAAGCTCGACCCCTATCTCAATGTCGATCCGGGGACGATGTCGCCCTACCAGCACGGCGAGGTCTACGTCACCGACGACGGCGCGGAGACCGACCTCGACCTTGGCCACTACGAGCGTTTCACCGGCCGCCCGGCGACCCGCACCGATAACATCACCACCGGCCGGATTTACCAGGACATCCTGACCAAGGAGCGGCGCGGCGACTATCTCGGCGCCACCATCCAGGTCATTCCCCACGTCACCAACGCCATTAAGGATTTCATCCGCGACGGCAACGAAGGCTTCGACTTCGTGCTGTGCGAGATCGGCGGCACGGTGGGCGACATCGAAGGCCTGCCGTATTTCGAAGCCATCCGCCAGCTCGGCAACGACCTGCCGCGGCATCACGCAATTTACATCCACCTGACGCTGATGCCATTTATCCCGAGCGCCGGCGAACTCAAGACCAAGCCGACCCAGCACTCGGTGCGCGAACTGCGCGCTATCGGCATTCAGCCCGATATTCTGCTCTGCCGTTCCGACCGCCCGATCCCGGAGAGCGAGCGCCGCAAACTGGCGCTGTTCTGCAATGTGCGCGAAAGCGCGGTGATCGAGGCCCTTGACGTCGATAACATCTATGCGGTGCCGCAGGCCTACCACGCCGGCGGCTTGGACGGCGAAGTGCTGGCAGCGTTCGGCATTGACTCGCTGCCGGAGCCAGATCTCTCGACCTGGGATTACATCAATGCCCGCATCCGCAATCCCGAAGGTGACGTGACGATTGCTATTGTCGGCAAGTACACCGGCATGAAGGACGCCTATAAATCCTTGATCGAGGCACTTTCGCACGGCGGCATTGCCAACAAGGTCAAAGTCAATCTTGACTGGATCGAAAGCGAGGTGTTCGAGAACGAGGATCCGGCGCCCTACCTCGAACATGTCGACGGTATCCTGGTGCCGGGCGGGTTCGGGCAGCGCGGCACCGGGGGGAAAATCCGCGCCGCGCAATTCGCGCGGGAGCGCCAGGTGCCGTATTTCGGCATTTGTTTCGGCATGCAGATGGCCGTGATCGAGGCGGCGCGAAACCTCTGCGGCATCGATGATGCAAATTCGACGGAATTTGGCGCTACGCGGGAGCCGGTCGTTGGCCTGATGACTGAATGGATGAAGGGCAACGAGTTGCAGGAGCGCGGCAACAACGGCGACCTCGGCGGTACCATGCGTCTCGGCGCCTATCCGGCCTTGCTCCAGCGCGGCAGCCGCGTCGCCGATATTTATCAGGCGACCGAGATTTCCGAGCGCCACCGCCACCGTTACGAAGTCAACACCGCGCACAAGGATCGCCTGGCGCAGCATGGCATGCGCTTTTCCGGTATGTCGCCTGACGGGTTACTCCCGGAAATCATCGAATACGACGATCATCCCTGGTTCATCGGCGTGCAATTCCATCCCGAACTGAAATCGCGGCCGTTCGCGCCGCACCCGCGGTTCTCATCCTTCATCGGCGCGGCAGTGGAGCAGAGTCGGCTGGTTTAATCGGTCATTCCGGGGCCGAGCGGAGCGAGGAACCCGGAATCCATACCCACCGTCGATGAATTTCGGTTCTGGAGTCGCCGCAATGCGGCGATCTGAAATGACGAACAGGGAGGCACCTTATGATCTACGAATTGCGTATCTATTCCTGCATACCCAACCGGCTGCCGGCGCTGCTCAAGCGGTTCGAAGACCACACACTGAAAATCTGGGAAGGGCACGGTATCAAGCAGATCGGGTTCTGGACCGTGCTGATCGGCGACGGCAACAATGACCTGCATTATCTGCTCGCCTGGGAATCGCTCGCCGAGCGCGAGAAGAAATGGAACACGTTCGCCGCCGATCCGGCCTGGCTCAAGGTGCGTGAAGAGAGCGAGATGGACGGGCCGATTATTGCCAATATCAAAAGCTCGTTCCTGCGACCGACAGCGTTCTCTGCACTGAAGTGAGCTGCCGGTTGACCCGGTCAGCCGCGGCGATCATGGTCCGCCGCGGGACCAGCTGATGACCGCAAAACCCAACGCAACCGTCACCATCGGCAAGGTGCGCTTCAGCAACAACTTGCCGCTCGCCTTGATCGCCGGGCCGTGCGTGCTGGAGAGCCGCGCGCACGCTTTCGAGATGGCGTCGGCGCTCAAGGAGATTGCCGCGCGGCGCGGCATCGGCTTCGTCTACAAGACGTCGTTCGACAAAGCGAACCGCACCAGCGCAAAGAGCGCGCGGGGTCTTGGCCTCGACAAGGCGCTCGCGATCTTCGCCGAGCTGCGCGCCAAACTCGGCGTGCCGGTATTGACCGACGTGCACGAGCCGGACCAATGCGCGCCGGTCGCCGAGGCGGTCGATGTTCTGCAGATTCCGGCCTTTCTCTGCCGGCAGACCGACTTGTTGATCGCGGCCGCTAAAACCGGACGAGTGGTCAACGTAAAGAAGGGTCAATTCCTCGCGCCGTGGGACATGGCGAACGTGGTCGAGAAAATCACCGGCGCCGGCAATCGCAACGTGCTTGTCACCGAGCGCGGTGTCTCGTTCGGCTACAACACGCTAATCTCGGATATGAGGGCTTTGCCGGTGCTGGCAAAGCTCGGCGCGCCCGTGATCTTCGACGCGACGCACTCAGTGCAGAAGCCGGGCGGGAAGGGCACTTCATCTGGCGGCGAACGAGAGTTCGTGCCAGTGCTGGCGCGCGCAGCAGTGGCGGTCGGCGTGGCCGGCCTGTTCATCGAGACCCATCAGAACCCCGACAAGGCGCCGTCAGACGGCCCAAATATGATCCCGCTCAAAGCGATGGAGCCGCTGCTTGAGCGGTTGATGGAGTTCGATACGCTGGCAAAGCGGTAAGCCGAGGTTTGAACAATGGCGCTAGGCTAGGAATACAGTCGGGCAGCCAAACCCAGTCGATCCGCGGCAACGCCGAGCCTCTTATCGCGCGTCCATAACGTAGCGCGCGCCGTCAACCGCGTAGCCGCCAGCAAATGGGCGTCAACGTAGCCGATACCGGACTCGAACAGCCTAGACACCCCGATGAAATGCAACACCTCCTCGTCTGAAGCGAGGATGGCCCGAGGCAAGTCGTCGAGCGTATCCCGGATGAGCTGACGTTGCCGCAAATTGCCGAGAGCGAGTTCGCCGATCACGAAGGGATGTGCGAGGACTTGCCCAGTATTGAGGAGCCGCACAAGAGTCCGGTCGCCGGACCGCAAGTGATCGACCCACACCGACGAGTCGATCAGAATCACTTGCGTCCAAGCTGGCGGCGTCGCGGGGCGACGAGGCCCGGCTCGCTGCCCCCGAGGCGTGCTAACCGGCGTGCGGCCTCTCGCTCGATTAATGCTTTCAGTGCCTCTCGCACCAGTGCGGATTTTTCACTTAATCCGGTGTAGGCCTGAGCCTTGGCCAACAGCTCATCATCAAGGGCTATGGTTGTGCGCATTGAATATCTCCGCTTAAGGCACGAATATATCATCGTTTGATGATGAAACCAATGCCACCAAAGCAAGCGGATCAGGCCAGCATCTCCCGCACCAGCGGCATCACTTTGCTGCCGTAAAGCTCGATGCTCCGCATCATCTTGTCGTGCGGCAGCGTGCCGGCCGAGTATTTCAGGTCGAAGCGCACCAGGCCGAGTGCCTTAGCGGTACCGGCGATTTTGTGCGCGACGGTTTCCGGCGCCCCGACATAGAGCGAGCCGCGTTCGACTTCCTGAATGAATTGCCCATGGCCGATCGGCGGCCAGCCGCGCTCGGCGCCGATCCGGTCGTGCATGCCTTTGTAACCGGTCCAATATTCCTCGCGCGCCTTCTCGTCCGTATCGGCGACATGGCCGGGTGAGTGCACCGCGATCTCCTTCACCGGCCGGCCCAACTGCGCGAAGGCGCGCTGATAGAGATCGACATAAGGGTGGAACCGCTTCGGGTCGCCGCCAATGATGGCGAGCGAAAGCGGCAGATCGTAATGGGCGGCACGAACCACGGATTCCGGGCTGCCGCCGACGCCAATCCAGGCTTTGAGCGGCGGATGCTCGATCGGCGGGAACACGGCCTGATTTTTCAGTGGCGGGCGTAATTTGCCCTCCCAGGTTACCGGGTTCGACCGCAGCAGGGCCACGAACAGATCGAGCTTCTCTTCGAACAGCACCTCGTACTGGGAGAGATCGTAACCAAACAGCGGAAAGGATTCGGTGAACGAACCGCGCCCCAGCGTTATCTCGGCGCGCCCGTTCGAAGCGGCGTTCAGTGTCGAGAACCGCTGGAAGACGCGAATCGGGTCATCCGTACTCAGCACTGTCACCGCCGAGCCGAGATGAATCCGCTTCGTCCGTCCGGCGATTGCCGCAAGGACGACCTCGGGCGCCGATACGGAAAAGTCCGGGCGGTGATGTTCGCCGACGCCGAATGAGTTGATGGCGAGCTCATCGGCGAGCACCGCCTCATCGATGACGTTGCGGATGACCTGCGCGTGGCTCAAGAGTTTGCCGTCAGGACCAGTCGTTACGTCGCCGAAAGTATCGAGACCAAATTCGAAGTTCTGTGCCATGGTTTCCGTTCAATTTTGCCGTTCGATTGGTTGTTTTAGCCAAAGCTGAGGGCGATCGTGCAATCCGCGACACGTGGGGTGCCTACGGCAGCGGCGCAACGTCGCAACCCACATGCCGGGCCGGCAAAACGGCCTGCTCGCTTCGAGAATTGCGGCGAAAGTCCCGACACCCGACGGGCGCGCGATTTACCAATCCATAGGTTCGGCTTGATTAGCGGGGCCGGGCGGGGTCTTATCGGAAGCCATCTATCAACGATCGTTGAGCAGCCTTCGCACCAACGGGTGCGGTTTGAGAGGAGTGCACCCATGAAGAGCATCGCTATGGTCGCCGCTGCTGCACTGGCGCTGGCTGCCGGCCCAGCCGCGGCCCAAAATAAAACCGTCAAAATCGGTTTCGTTAGTACTTTCAGCGGCCCAACAGCCGTCATCGGCAACGACATGCGCAATGCCTTCGAGCTTGGTCTTGATCATCACGGCCGCAAGCTCGGCGGGCTGCCGGTCGAGGTCATTTACGAGGATGACCAGGTCAAGCCCGAAGTCGGCGCGCAGAAAACCCAAAAGCTGATCGAATCCGACAAGGTCGATTTCGTGGTCGGCTACATCTGGTCGAATGTGATGCTGGCCTCGCTCAAGCCGCTGGTCGACAGCAAGACCATGACGGTCGTCACCAATGCCGGCGCTTCCCAGCTCGCCGGCGACCGCTGCTCACCCTACGTGTTCTCGACGTCGTGGAACAACGACGAGGCGCCGGAACAAATGGGCAATTACATGAACCAGAAAGGCATCAAGACGGTCTTGATGATGGGGCCCAACTACACTGCCGGCCGGGACATGCTGGCGGGCCTTAAGATGACCTACAAGGGTCAGATCGTCGGGCAGGAGATGACGCGCTGGCCAGACCAGCTCGATTTCTCCGCCGAACTGTCGAAAGCGCGCGCCGCCAAGCCCGATGCAATCTACGCGTTCTATCCGGGCGGACCGGGCGTGCAGTTCATCACCCAGTATGCGCAATCCGGTCTCAAAGGACAGATTCCGCTCTACACCGTGTTCACCATCGATGAACTTTCGCTGCCCCGTCTGAAGGATCTTGCTGTCGGCGTGCCCAGCGCCCAAGCCTGGGTCAACGATCTTCCCAACGAGACGAATAAGAAGTTCGTCGCCGACTTCATCGCAAAATATAAATCGCGACCCTCCTTCTACGCCGCCGACACCTACGACGCGGTCGGACTGATCGACAGCGCCGTTACTGCAGTCAAGGGTGACCTTTCCAAAAAGGATGAGATGCGCAAGGAGATGGAAAAGGCCGACTTCAAGTCAGTGCGCGGCAATTTCAAGTACGGCAACAATCACATTCCGATCCAGGATTTCTATCTCCAGGACGTCGAAAAGAATGCGCAGGGGGATTACGTCCTCCACACCGTCAGCCTGATCCAAAAGAACGTCCAGGACAGCTTTCACGGCCAGTGCCCGATGAAATAGCGGGCGGCATTACATTTGCTTGATCTGCCGGACAGCGTCATCCTTCGAGGCTAGCCGCTTTGCGGCCGGCGCCCTAGGATGACGGCGACGGGCTATTATCGGATCGCATGCTGTATTTCTTCGAGCAATGCTTGAACGGCGTGCAACTGGGCATGCTGCTGTTTCTCCTGGCAGCGGGCCTAACGCTGGTCTTCGGCATTATGGACCTGGTCAACCTGGCGCACGGCTCGCTGTACATGCTTGGCGCCTATTTTGCCGCCACTTTTGCCATCCTCACCGGGAGCTTCGTTGCCGCTCTCATACTTGCGCTGGTTGCCTCCCTCATCGTCGGGATGATGCTGGAAGTGGTCGCAATCAGGCGCCTCTATGAGCGCGACCACCTCAACCAGGTGCTCGGCACGTTCGGTTTGATCTTATTTTTCAACGAGCTGGTACGGCTGATCTGGGGGCCGGCGGGCATGACGCTGGCGCTGCCGCCACAAATGCTGACCGCGGTCCAAATCATTCCAGGCGTTTATTATCCGCTGTACCGTCTTGTCATCATCCTGGCGACGTTGGCGGTCGCAGTGCTGCTCTACATTGTGGTAATGCGCAGCCGGCTCGGCATGCTGATCCGCGCCGGTGCCTCCAACCGTGAGATGGTCGGCGCGCTCGGCATCAACATCAGACTTCTCTATACGCTGGTGTTCGGACTTGGCGCCGCTTTGGCGGGCTTCGCCGGTGCGATGCAGGCGCCCATCCTCACGGTCCAGATTGGCATGGGTGAGAACATTCTCATACTTGCCTTCGTGGTCATCATCATCGGTGGCATCGGCTCGATCCGCGGCGCTTTTGTGGCCGCAATTATCGTCGGCCTGATCGACACCACCGGCCGTGCGTTTCTGCCCGATCTGCTGCATCACATCCTGAGCACCAACGCCGCGGATACGCTCGGGCCGGCGCTGTCGTCCATGTCGATCTACATGCTGATGGCTGTGATCCTGGTATTTCGGCCGGAAGGATTGTTCCCGGCGGCGAGCCGATGACCACTTCGCTGCATCCCCCGCTCGACTCGGCGGCGCCGTCGCTGTTAAACCCGCGCGCCGCATCCATTGCCGCGTTGCTCGTGATTCTTGCGCTGCTGCCGGTCTATCCGCTGATGACCGGCGATACCTTCGTGCTGACGCTTTTCACCCGCGTCCTGATCCTTGCAATCGGCGCCGTAAGCCTCAACCTCATCATGGGATACGGCGGCATGGTGAGTTTCGGCCACGCCGCCTATCTCGGCATCGGCGGCTATGCGGTCGGCATCTTGGCGAAGGAGGGGATCCCGTCCGGTCTGGTGCAATGGCCGGTCGCTATCGCGGCCTCGGCTCTGTATGCGCTGGTAGTGGGCGCGCTGAGCCTGCGTACGCGCGGCGTTTATTTCATCATGATTACGCTCGCGTTCGCGCAGATGGTCTACTATGTGGCGATCGGGCTCGACCGCTACGGCGGCGATGACGGCCTGACCATCTACACGCGCAGCCAATTCGGCGGCTTGATCGACCTCAACAACAAGACGCTGTTCTACTATGTGTGCTTTGTGCTGCTGCTCGGAAGCATTTATCTGGTCGCGCGCATCGTCAATTCGCGCTTCGGTCTGGTGATCCGCGGTGCGCGCTCCAATAACCAGCGCATGGGCGCGATCGGCTTTCCGACGTTTCGTTATAAGCTCGTCTGTTTCGTCATCGCTGGCGCGATGTGCGGACTTGCCGGTGCTCTCCTCGCCAACCACACCAACTTCATCAGTCCGGCGCTGATGCACTGGACCCGTTCAGGCGACCTCATGGTCATGGTGGTTCTGGGCGGCTTGGGCTCGCTGTTCGGGCCGTTGATCGGCGCGGTGACGTTTCTCCTGCTCGAGGAGGGATTGTCTCGTATCACGGGATATCCCGACCTGATCCTAGGACCGATTTTGCTTTTGGTTGCAGTCTATTTACACGGCGGCATTGAGGGTCTCCTCGAAGGCCGGCACCGTGATTGAACCGCTGTTGCAGGTAAGCGGTCTGACCAGACGCTTTGGCGGCGTTTTGGCGGCTGATGCGATCACGTTGGATATTCCGCCGGGCGAAGTCCATGCCGTGATCGGCCCCAATGGAGCCGGCAAGACCACGCTTATCGGCTTGATCGCCGGCGAGGTCGCTCCGCAAGGCGGAACCGTCCACTTCGACGGGAACGACATCACCCGCTTTCCGGTATACCGCCGCAACCGCCTCGGCCTCGCCCGCTCGTTTCAGATCACCTCGCTCTTTTCCGACCTCACTGCCCTCGACAACGTTGCGCTCGCCGCGCAGGCGCATCGCGGCCATTCGTTCCGTTTTTGGCGCGACGCACGCGGCGAGGACGAATTGCGTAAACCGGCACTGGCTGCGCTTACCCGCGTCGGACTTGCGGATCGCGCTGGTGTGCGGGTCGCGAGATTGAGTCACGGCGAGCATCGTCAGCTCGAAATCGCCATGGCGCTCGCGACCGAGCCCCGCATGCTGCTGCTCGACGAGCCGATGGCCGGCATGGGTCCAGACGAATCCGTGCGCATGGTGCAAATGCTGCGGCAGCTCAAAGGCAATGTGACCATCCTGCTGATCGAGCACGACATGGAAGCCGTGTTCGCACTCGCCGACCGGCTCACCGTGCTGGTGTATGGCCGCGTCATTGCCTGCGGCGACCCGGCGGCGGTGCGGGCCGAACCCGCGGTGCGGCAGGCTTATCTCGGCGAAAAAGAAACCGGGCAGGGGCGCCGTGGCTGACGCAGCGCTGCTCGAAGTCGCCGACGTCGAAACGAGTTACGGCTTGAGCCGGGTCCTGTTCGGCATTTCGCTTGCGGTTGCTGCCGGTGAAATGGTCTCGCTCATGGGGCGGAATGGCATGGGCAAGACGACGACGGTGCGTTCAGTCATGGGACTGACGCGTTCGGCGGCAGGCTCGATCCGGTTTGCCGGCGAAGAAATCCGCGACCTGCCGTCATACCGTATCGCCAAGCTTGGCCTCGGACTTGTGCCGGAAGGGCGCCAAGTCTTTCCCAACCTCACGGCGCGCGAAAACCTTGTTGCCACCGCCGCCAACCGCAACGGTGCCGCCGATCCGTGGACCCTGGAGAAGGTTTTCGCACTGTTTCCACGGCTTGCCGCCCGCGCCGGCAGCATGGGCAACCTGCTTTCGGGCGGCGAACAGCAAATGCTGGTGATCGGGCGCGCGCTGATGACAAATCCGCGCTTGCTCATTCTTGACGAAGCGACCGAAGGACTCGCGCCGCTGATCCGCGACGAAATCTGGCGCTGTTTGGAGCTGCTGCGAACTGAAGGCCAGTCGATCCTGGTGATCGACAAGAACGTCGACGCGCTCACCCGCATCGCCGACCGGCATTACATCATCGAACGCGGGCGCGTTGTCTGGTCGGGCACTTCGCCGGAACTCGCGAAAGCAGCCGATGTCCAGCATCGCTATCTCGGGGTGTGATCGCGACTATCTGCTATCGCTGAGAGCTGGCGAAGCGCTTGAGCGAATCCGGATAAGACGTTTCAGAGAAACGTTTTAAGTTTAAAACTTTAAGCTTGAAGTATCCTGATGCCGACCTAAGATGCCAACGGGCGTTTACCCGTCCGACACCGGGTAGCAGGGGAGTTCGTCGCATGATCAGAAAAGCCCGAATCGCCGCTTTGGCCGCGTGCGCGATGGCAGCACTTGCCACGACGACGGCATGGAGCGCTGACAAGCCGGTGTTCGGCTTGGTCATGTCTTTCAGCGGCTGGTTTGCGCCAGTCGACGCCGACACCATTGCCGGCGCCAAGCTCGCCGTCGACGACATCAACGCCAAGGGCGGTGTGCTGGGTCAGCCGATCCAGATCGTGGAGTTCGACAACAAATCCGAACCGCCGCTCGGCGCTGACGGTGCCGTCGACGTCATCGGCAAAGGTGCAAAGGCGATCCTGTTCCCGAGCGATTTCGATTTCGGCGCACCAGGCGCATACGTCGCGCAGCAGAAGGACGTCGTCGCGTTCTCCGGCGCATCCGATCCGAAGTTCGGCGTTCAGGGCATCGGCTCGCTGGCTTATTCGGGCTCCAATGCCAGTCAGGCGCAGGGCTACATGATGGCCGAGTGGGCCTACCAAAAGAAAGGCTGGAAGACGGCGTATGTGCTGCTGGATAACACCATCGCCTTCACCAAGTCGCTGTGCGGCAGCTTTGCCACGCGCTGGACGGAGCTGGCCGGCAAGGACGGCCTCCTCGGACAGGACACCTTCCTCAACAACGATTCCTCGATCGCCGCGCAGATCACGCGCATCACCAGCCTGAGCAAAAAGCCCGATCTGATCTTCTTCTGCTCTTACGCGCCGGGCGGCCCGAGCGCCATTCGTCAATTGCGTGCCGCCGGTATCAACGCGCCGATCCTGACCGGCGAGTCACTTGACGGCGATTATTGGATCGACGCGGTACCTGATCTCAGCAACTTCTACGTCACCAGCTACGGCTCCAAATACGGTGACGACCCGGACGCCGAGGTGAACGCGTTCTTCAAGCGCTTTGAAACCAAGTTCAAACGCAAAGCCGACGTATCTTACGGATTGCGCGGCTATTCGATCATGCAGGCTTGGGCACTCGCTGCCAATAAGGCCAAGTCGCTGGAGGGCTCCAAGGTAGCGGCCGTCCTCGATACCTTCGATAAGCAGCCACTGGTGATCGGGCCGACGACTTACACCAAGACGCTGCACATCCAGACCACGCGGCCGATGGCGATCTTAAGCGCCACCAACGGCAAGTTCTCGTGTATCGGACGCTTCTCGGTGGCGAAGATCCCGCCGCTGTAACTAGGGGTCGCGACCAACCGGACGCTCAACCATGCCCCTTGAGGCGCAAGGTGTGACCGTCCGGTTCGGCGGCCTCCTGGCGGTCGACGAGGTCAGTATCCGGCTCGACCGCGGCGAGATCCTCGGCCTGATCGGCCCGAACGGCGCCGGCAAGACGACGCTGGTCAACGTCCTCTCCGGCTTCCAGCGGCCGCTGGCCGGTTCGATCGTGGTTGGCGAACGCGATTGTACCGGGCTGCCGCGCCATCGCTTTGCGCATACCGGCGTGGTGCGGACCTTCCAGGCGGTGCGCCTGTTCCGCGGACTGAGCGTGAGCGAGAACGTCGAGATCGGCTTTGTCGCGCAAGGGCTCGGCCGTGCGCGAGCGCGGCAGCGCGCGCTCGATATCCTCGGCGACCTCAAGCTGGCCGAAAAGGCACATCGTCTGGCCGCCGGGCTGAGCTACGGCGAAGAGCGGCGCGTCGGGCTGGCGCGCGCGCTCGCCGTCAATCCGCAGTTTCTGTTGCTCGACGAACCCGCCGCCGGCCTCGCGGCCGCCGAGGCGGACGAACTGCGCAAGCTCATTATCGACATCAGGTCCAGATACGGCTGCGGCGTTCTGGTGATCGAGCACAACATGGCGCTGGTGATGAATCTTTGCGAGCGCATCCACGTGCTCGACAGCGGCCGGACGATTGCGGCAGGCACGCCCGCCGAAATACGCTCTGACGCCGGGGTCCGTCGCGCTTATCTGGGGCCCAACACGTTGCAATGACCTCAAGTACTCCGCTGCTCGCCGTCTCCAGCCTTGTTGTTCAGTACGGCGCCGTCACCGCGGTGCGCGGCGTCGATCTGCAGGTCGATGAGGGCGAGATCGTCAGCATTGTCGGTCCGAACGGCGCCGGCAAAAGCTCGCTGATTTCGGCGATTGCCGGAATTGTCACGCCGGCCGGCGGGGCGATCACATTCGCCGGCAAATCGCTTGGCGGAATTGCGCTGGAGGATGTGGTTGCGCACGGCATCGCACTGGTGCCGGAGGGCCGGCATATCTTCGCCAGCCTGACGGTGACGGAGAATCTGCTGCTTGGCGCGACTACCCGCCGCGATGCCAGCGCCATACCGGCCGACATCGATCGGCTGTTTGCCATGTTTCCAATTCTCGCCGAGCGCCGCCGTCAGCCGGCCGGGCTCTTGTCGGGCGGCGAGCAGCAGCAACTCGCTATCGCGCGCGCGCTGTTGTCGCGGCCGCGGCTTATCATGCTCGACGAACCCTCGCTCGGTCTTGCTCCGACCGTCGTCGATCGGGTCTACGAACTGCTCCGGACCATCCGCGAGCAGGGCATGACCATTCTGCTCGTCGAGCAGAATGCCGAGCGTGTGTTCGGCGTGTCGGGCCGCGTCTACGTGATGAGCGGCGGCGAGTTCGGTCTCAGCGGCGAAGCCTCGGCGATTAAGAGCGATCCACGCTTCGATGCCGCGTATTTCGGTGTGCATATGACGGAGGAGGCGGCGAGTCGCTTGTAAATGGAGCGCCTGGTCCAAACTCTGGTCGATGCGCTGAGCGTGGGCAGCCTCTACGCGCTGACCGCGCTTGGCATCGGGCTTATTTTCGGGGTGATGCGGCTGATCAATTTCGCCCATGGCGAATTGATCACCATGGCCGCTTACACTTTGCTTGCGCTGTTCGGCTTGCCGGTCCCGGTGA
>JBAUGC010000908.1:0-5058 GCA_049679485.1 Xanthobacteraceae bacterium | reverse complement strand
TGCCTAGATAATGCGCGAACGTCTCGTCGATCACCGATTTGGCTGTGTTGATCACTGCTATCGGAACTTGCATCTTCTCGGAAAGTCCCATGAGTTCGGATGCGACGCCGAACCGGTCCGCGTCCGCATCCACGAGGATCGCCGCTGACTTGGCGGCGGACAGTCGCCCCACGATCGCGGCGATGCACGAACGTAACCGTTCCGGGTCGCTTGGCGCGTCGGCAAGCGTCAGCGGATCTACCGGAACCTCGATGTCCAGGTAAGCAATGTCGGACGGCAGCTCCATATACACCGGCCGCTTCTCCCGCCAGGCGGTGAGGATCAGCCTGTCGATCTCGATCGCCGCGTTGCGCGGGGTGAGCCTGGCGTGCGCGGCAGTTACGTGTGCGTTGGCGTCGAGGAAATGGTCATAGCTCCCGTCGGCCATCGTGTGGTGCATCCCTAGGCCGCGTTCGACGGACCTGAGCGGTATCGATCCGGCGATGCAGATGACCGGGACGTGCTCGCTGTAGGAGCCGGCTATACCATTGATAGCGCTGAGCGCGCCGACGCCGTTCGTCACCAGCAACGCGCCCAGGCCGTTCAGCCGCGCATAGCCGTCCGCCGCATACGACGCATTCAGCTCGCTGCACGTGCCGATCCACTTCAGCGCGCCAGTGTCCTGGAGCTGCTGCACCAGTTCGAGGTTGTAGTCGCCGGGAACGCCGAACAGGTGCCGGACGCCGGCCTCCTTGAGGCGGCGAAGCAGGAAGTCGCCGATTTTCATTCGTCTGCTGGGGTTGTTGGACATTGTTAGCCTCCTTCGATGCCGCGACCCCCGCCATCATTGCGGCGTCCAAAAAAACCGCCAATCGGCACGCTCTTGAGTTCAGGGAGTAGGTCGCCCGGTTTCCGAGACGTCCCTGTTCCATCGTTGTCTGCTAGTGCGAAACGGTGTTCGCCGCGTCGCGGATCGCAGCCACGGTTACTTCCGGATGCGCGATCATGCTTGGATGGTCGCCGCCGGGAACGTGGTAGATCTTCGACTTGGCACGCGTCGCAAACTTGAGCAGGATGTCGGGCGGAATCACCTTGTCGGCGTCCCCTATGACGTACCAGGAGGGAATCGTCTTCCATCCCACAGCTTTCGGCGCTCTGTCCGTTAAGCAACGTGCTGCGAACGGGCGCTGCGTAGCGGCTAACCGCGCCGCAACATCCGCCGGTTCCGCAGATGCAAAGACCGTTCCGAAGTATTTGGAATTGACGTACAGGTCTGCTTCTTTTTTGCCGTTGGATGCCGTGAAAGGTACCGCAATCGTGAAATCCGATGGCGGCGGCGGAGCGCTCGCGAGTTCTGAATGAACCGATTCCCCCGCGTCGGGTGCGAACGCATCGACGAACACCAACGCCTTCACGTTCGGGGCGTTGGCCGAAGCAACGCTTATCACCGAGCCGCCGTATGAATGGCCTACCAAAACCACGGGCCCGGCGACGGATTTGAGATACGTTGAGATGACGGCAGCGTCTGCGGAGAGTCCGCGCAGAGTATTCGGTGAGGCTCGGACGGTGTAACCGTCTTTGAGCAGGAGATCGACGACGCCGTTCCAGCTTGAAGAATCCGCCCATGCGCCGTGGACGAGAAGAATCGTCGGCTTGGTTTGTTGCTCGATCTGCTTATCCTCAGCCCTGACGATTCCGGCCCATGTCAATCCGAACATGATCACTGCGATCAGAAGCTTGTGTTTCTTCATGGACGTCTCTCCTCGCGTCATCGAACGCCTCTTGGCCGGGGGGGTCATCCAAACAGAAGCGTATGCCGATGGTATGGCGGGTCAATGTCCCCTTTCGGTCTGCCGAGACGCGGACGCTCGCAGCGATACTGGCTGCCGACGTCGTTGGTTTCAGCCGGCTCGCGAGCACTGACGAGAACCGGACGCTGACGCGACTGCGGGCGCTTCGCAGCGATCTGATCGATCCTACCGTTGCGTTGCACAACAGCCGCGTAGTGAAGCGTAACGGCGACGGAAGTCTCATTGAGTTTCGGAGCGTAGTCGATGCCGTGCGATGCGCCATCGAAGTGCAGAACGGCATGGTCGGGCGCAATGCCGGTTCCGCCTAAACGCCGCATTGAGTTTCGGGTCGGCATTCATCTCGGCGATGTGCTCGAGGAGAGCGACGGCGAATAGGCGACCTCATGTCAAAACACACAAAAGCTAATCGATCAGGCGCGAACTGATTGGCGATGTTGGTGCGTTTCCGGCGCCTTCGGTCGCCCTTCCCAGTAGGGCGGGGTGCCGAAGGCCGCGCGCAGATGCTGCGCCAAAGCTCGCAGCTTGGCCGACGGGTGCCGCCCTTCGGGATGGGCGATGAAGATGCACTCTGCCTCGGCCTGAATGCCGATTTCGATCACGCACAACTTTCCCGCTCGGATCGCCGGTCCCGCCACGAACATTGGCAAGTGAGCGACGCCAAGCCCCGCGACTGCGGCGTCGTGGATCATGTCGCCGTTATTCATGGTGAGCCGCGCGCGGGCACGTACCATCATGGCCCGCCCGCCGCTCACGAAGCGCCAATCGGCAACACCCCGGTTTGTATAGAAGATACCGTCGTGGTTCTCCAATTCCGCTCTCGTCCGTGGCTTCCCCCTGCGAGCCAGGTAGTCCGGCGACGCGACGAGGACGCGTTGGCTCGGTGCCAGCCGCCAGACCATCAAGCGTGACTCCTCGATGGCGCCATGCCGCACGACCGCGTCATAGCCATCCGCGGCGGCGTCAACGCGTCGGTCGTCGAGATCGAGCGTCAGGCTGATCTCAAGATGTTTGGCCAGGAATGGATAAAGAGCAGGGCCGAGATGCATGCGGCCGAATGTTACCGGAGCGGAGATGCGCAACGGGCCTGCAAGCTTGCCGCGCCGCTCGGCAAGGTCCGCCGTTGCGTCTTCGATCTCGCGGATGATGCGCGAGGCCCTTTGGTGAAATGCCAAGCCGTCTTCGGTGAGGGAGAGTTTGCGGGTTGTGCGCTGAACGAGCTTGGTCCCGAGACCGCGTTCGAGTTCAGCGAGCCGCTCACTGACCACTGATTTCGACAGGCGCAGTTTTTGCGCGGCCGCGGTGATTGATCCTGCTTCCACTGCGGCGACGAACGCCTCTATTCCGTCGACTTTCATTGTTCGGCGTTTCCGAATTCGAAGTCCAGGATAGGAAGTCTAATCCGAACGCCGTCGCAATGCTATGTTGGTTTAACGGCACATCGCACAGACGTTTCCATTCCATCGGAGGTTGCCATGCCGAGTCCATACCCAACAATCGCGCTGGCGCTGTTCTTCGTCGGTTGCGTGTCGGATTGTGTGTCCGCCGGCGAAAGTCAGATGCGTTTGACGCCCGAGGAGATTGCCGCGTTGCCCTCGATCGCGGCCGGCACCGGCACGTCCGGCGTCACCAGCATTCGTACGACGGTACTGTCGGGCGATCCCAACAAGCCCGGCCTTTACACCATCAGGCTCATCATCGCTCCGCACACATTGATCAAGCCGCATCATCATCGCGACGACCGTGTCGCAACGGTGGTGTCGGGCCTCTGGTACATCGGTTATGGCGCCAAGCGCGAGGCCGGTGCCCTTAAGGCGCTGCCTCCCGGGAGCTTCTACACCGAGCCAGCCGGAGCTACCCATTTCGCCGGCACGGAAGACCAGCCCGCCGTCGTGGATATCACCGGCATTGGTCCGAGCGACACGGTCTACGTCGATGCGGCCGACAGTCCTGCGGGTCGGGCCCCGAGGCACTGATCATGCTGTGGCGATGACCAATTCGATCCAGAGGAACGATCATGAAAAATCTTGCGGCCGTCTCGATCAGAGCATTGTTGGGTTCGCTCGGAGCCCTCGCTCTAACACTGTCCGCCGCCTCCGCTGAAGTGATGCCTTTTCCGGGAAATTTTCGCGTTCAGGATATCCAGATAGAGGGGGCGACGATCCACATCAGGGTAGGCGGCAAGGGCCCGGCGGTCGTGATGCTTCACGGCTTTGGCGATACCGGCGACATGTGGGCGCCCGTGGCGGCGGTGCTGGCAAACAATCACACCGTGCTCGTTCCCGATCTGCGCGGCATGGGTCTGTCGTCTCATCCGGAAGGCGGCTACGACAAGAAAACGCAAGCGCGTGATATCGCGCAAGTGATGGATAAGCTCAACATCGACAAGGCCGCTTTCGTCACTCACGACATCGGCAACATGGTCGGCTACGCCTTTGCCGCGCAATTTCCGTCGCGCGTCACGCGCTGGGTCGCGATCGATGCGCCGCTACCGGGGATCGGGCCCTGGGACGAGATACTTCGAAATCCCCTGTTATGGCATTTCAATTTCCGCGGACCCGACGCCGAGCTGCTGGTCGAGGGCCGCGAACGAATCTACCTCGACCGCTTCTGGAACGAGCTGTCCGCCCGTCCTGCGGCAATCGACGAAGCGACGCGGCGTCATTACGCCGAGCTTTATGCGCGCCCCGGCGCCATGCATTCGGCCTTCAATCAATTCGCCGCCTTCACGCAGGATGCGGCCGACAACAAGGCGCTTGCTGCCGACGGCAAGTTGGGTATGCCGATCCTTGCGCTTGGCGCGGAGCATTCATTCGGCACGCAAATGGCCGATGACGTGAGATTCGTGGCGACCGACGTGACAGGCGGCGTCATCAAGGATTCCGGCCATTGGGTCATAGAGGAGCAGCCGCAACAGACGACCGACGCGATCGTCAATTTCATCGACAGGAATTGATAGGCCGGCTGATCGGCGTCCTAAACTTGGCGAATTGCGAAGGGGGTGACCATGTCTTTGCTCACAATCCACGTTGCGCTGAGCTTGATCGGAATAGCGTCCGGCCTCGTCGATCCGCCGCGCGCGGTGGGTGTGCTTTCGCTCATATTGCTGGCGCTGGCGCTCGCGGCACTTTATGCGTTCAAACTTCGCGGTCCATGGCGCTGGATCTACGTTGGCACCGCCATAGCGGCTCTCTACCTCAATTGCTTCGTCGGCATCATTCAGGCGTTTTCAAAGCTGCCCTCATTGCATGCGCTCGCCCCGACGCAATCC
>JBAUGC010000907.1:0-7385 GCA_049679485.1 Xanthobacteraceae bacterium | reverse complement strand
CCAGAACCGCCGGTTACGGTGTTGCTGCCAGTACCGACTCCAACGATATCGTTGCCGCTATCCTGCAACGCGATGGTGTTGGTACCGTTGCCGGTCGCGATCAGCATGTCGCTGTGGCCCGTCAAGGTAAGATTTTGAGGACCGCCTGTGTCCTGCAGGACGATGGCCTGCAATTGTAGCGAATACTGATCGGTGTCGATGCTGTAGGTGCCGGGGGTTGTGATATCGAAAACTTGCGCCGGCGGCGAGGCCGGGAACGGTGGCGTTCCGATCTGAACCGATATCAAGCTCGTTGTGTCTTGGACCCCGCGCGTGTCGCCGCGACCGATTAAGAAGTCGTTGAGACCGGTCGCTATCGGATCAACACCTTGGCTGATCAGCAATGTGTCAAGCGTAGCCAAGTCGAAAGATTGCAGGCTATAACTCACGCTACTTCCCCCACTCTACTACTACCGCACTGCGCAGTAAGTTGGCGTTACCCAGCAGATGGAATTTTCCCGACGACTGATGGGAAAGCTACCACGGGTAGGGCAGATTGCAATCGCATTTTAAGATAAAATTAACGGCGCTGGCGCTTCGTCCTAACGGTATGTTATTACTACTTTATCAGGGGCGAGGAATGGTCAGCTTTATGACGGTTTTATTGAACTTCAGGTAGAACGTTCTCGGCTACGGCAGGAGTCCAAATGGCGTCGGGGCAGCGGCGAACGACTGAAATTGCAAGAGGTCTTTTTGCAGTGCGGTATGTGGGTGCGGACGATTCCGAGCACCCGCCGCTCGTCAAGATCACAGCCGAACCGGACTCGGAAGCCCAGGTAGACGTGATTTTGCATCCCGACCACGAAGAGCCGGTCTTATCGCGCCCGGGGACATGTCTCATTGTGCGGGCGATGATGCCGGGCACGTTAACCATCGAAGTGGAGCCGAGCCGAACCAACGGGTCCATCGCGGCGACAGTCAACATCGAGCCGCTGCTCCAGGGCGAGGCCATCGCACCCGCGACGCGCGGCTCGCGCCAGCGGGTGCCGTATCGGACCGGCAGTCTGGCCGGTGACATCCGCGTCCTGGGGCACATCGCGGGAATCGGCGATGTCTATGGGAACGCAAACGAATGGCTTGCGGGTCCAAGCGCCCCGTCGCGCATCGAAGGCATCTCGATCGAATGGCCGACGAAGCCGGAAGGCGTCGACATTCGCTATTCGGTCAAGACGGCGCAGCCTCTCAACATATCAGGTCGCGTCGTCGATCTTGGCGCTTTTGCCGGAACGCGCGGCAAGGCTATGCCGCTCACCAACGTAATGCTTGAGTTGTCCGGTCCGGACGCCTCGGTTTACCAATTTTCGGTCGAAGCGCTCTTTCTCGGAGCGCCGGTGATGCACGCAAGCGGCGAGCGCGTCGTTCTATCGGGCCCGACCGGCCGCGAACCTCTGGTCGGGCTGCGGGTGGCGCTTGAGGAAGCAGGTGCTCAGAATAATCAGGCTTCTCAGGCCAACCAGGCTCATCAGACCCGTCAGAAAAATCAGGTGCAGCCGCAGCCAACGCCTGCAACAAGTGGCCCGGCGCGTTCCTCCGGCCGGGTGCGGGTTTTCCGCAGCCGCCCGAAAGACAAGCCGGCCACATAACGGATCCTCTGCGCGGATTAAGCTTTCAACCGGGATTAATCCGCGGGCTGTTTGCCCGCCAATCGGGGGCCCAGCTATAGTCTGGCACGCGATCAGAGTGGGGCATGCCAGAAGACCGCACGATATTTGATGAACCGCACTATCGATCGCTCGAACGTCTCGCGGTCCAAGCGCTCGCATCCGGTCATAAAGACAAAGCGTTTGCCTACGCCGATCGTCGATGCCGCATTACGCCGCCGCCGGGCGCGCAAAGTTACACGTTGCGCGCCGAAGCGTTGTTCCAAATGGGAGAGCGCACTGCCGCCATCGCCGACCTCGATCAGGCGCTCCAGCTGGCACCGGATGATATTGCCGCCAACCGCCGGATGTTCGCCTGGGCCGACGGAGGGCGAAAGAGTGAGGCGGCACTTAATCTGGTCGGTCGCGAACGCGACCTAAAAATCCTCCGCGAGGCCATTGAGGTCCTACGCGCTGAGGGGCGGCAACAGATCGCTCAGGCCACAGTCTACGACGACGCGGTCCGCGGCTGGGCGCTCTGGCATGCGGAGGCAGCGCTCGAGATCACTATCTTTAGTGACACTGGTATCCTGACGACCCTGATCGAGCCTGATCCGTTACACACATTTGCGGAATTTGGCAGCGCCGCAAATTTCGACTTGCGGCGGCCGAAATCGGCCCGGCCGCAATCGATTACGCTCACGATCGCCGGCGCGGTGATTCATTCAACCCGCGCCCCGGCGAATGACAGCCGTCCGAAACCGCGGCCGGCGGCCAAATCCGCACGCCACACCGCCGGCGAACCGCGGATTGTCGCCATAGTCGTGCCGGTCTACGCCGATCTCGATTCGCTCCGCACCTGCCTCGAAAGCCTCACCTCCGCAGTTGCTGGCAGCGATCATCACCGGATTGTTTTGGTCAACGATGCGACGCCGGACTTAAGTATCGCCAATTACCTCGACCAATTCGCCGATGAACCATCAGTCTTATTGCTAAAGAACGCGCGCAACCTCGGATTTGTCGGTGCGGCCAATCGAGCGCTCGAAGAACTCCAAGACGAAGACGTGGTTCTGCTCAACTCGGATACCATCGTGCCGAAAGATTTCATTGGGCGGTTGGCCGCGGCCGCAGCGTCGGCCCCCGACATTGGTACAGTTACGCCATTGTCGAATCATGGCGAGGAGACAAGCTTTCCGCTTGCCAACAAGGCAAATTCAATAGGCGGCGTCGATGCGGTGATGGCAATTGACGCGATTGCGGCAAAGGTCAATGCCGGCCGCATCGTCGATATACCCAATGGAACCGGTTTTTGCCTCTATATCACCCGCGAATGCCTCGACGCGGTCGGGCCGTTGTCCGAGGATTTTTACCGGGGTTATGTGGAAGATATCGAGTTTTGCCTGCGGGCGCGCGCGAAGGGATTTCGCAACGTCTGCGCCACATCGATCTATGTTGGCCATGCCGGAAGCAAATCATTTGCTCAGGAAAAACGCGCGCTTGTAGTGCGCAATTTCGAAGTGCTGGACCGTCGCTATCCCACCTACCACATGGAATCGGCCGGCTTTAACGCCGCCGATCCGCTGGCACCGTCGCGTCGGGCGATCGAGCGAGCGATGCCGGCGTCAGCGAGGCGTCCACGATTGTTGCTGACCGGGGCCGGTGTCATGGCCACGCTCGCGGCCGCGCGCGCCCGGCAAATCAATTCTGAAAAACCGTCTGAACCATCAGCTATAATATTGGAGGTGCATTTTGAATCGACCGGACCGCAAACCAAAATATTCGATCCGGCGGGCGGAATTCCGCAGTCGTTGAAGTTCGACTTAAGCCCGGAGAGTGAGAGTGACGCGATGGTCGACTACGTGCGGGCGATGGACGCCTGCGCGATCGAGATCATTGATCCAGCCCACTTGCCGCTGACGCTTGTCGAGCGTCTTTTGCAGTTGGATGTGCCGCACGACATTTTCATTGGCGACGCTGCGCTTAGTTCAAACGGCGACATGCGTGCGACCGCGACAACGCTGCCGCATGATTCCATTAGTCCCGCCGCTATACGCGCCAATGTCGACACAGCGCAAAAAGATCGGGCGCGAACCAAGGCGGAGCGCTGGCGGGAGATTGCCGCGACGGCGGCCCGAATTCTGGCGCCCTCCGAACAGGCGCGGGACTTTGCGTTCGATCAACTCGACCAATCTGTGGTCGATCGCGTCGCGGCCGTGCCGTCCTTCGGGGCAAGGCCACAGCGACGCCGCCGCGCACGCACGATTTCACGGCTCGGGCTGCTGCCGGTCCGTTCAAACCGCGAGGAACAGCGTTTGATTGGCGCAATAGCGGCCGCGTTGCGTTCGTCGAACCCCGCGGCGGCGATCACCGTAGTTGGTGCGTCGCATGATGATATCGGCTTGATGCAGATCGGTAATGTGTTCGTGACCGGTACGATCGATCCGCCGGACTTCAACTGGGTGGTGAAATCTTATGGTCTGCAGGCGCTATTTCTTGCCGCGACTCGGCCGATCTTTGGCCATCCGACCACCGAGCTCGCGTTAGCTTGCGGCCTTCCGGTTGCGTATTTTGACTGGTCGAGCGGACGCCTCAAACCAAAGAACGGCGATCTGGCGCTTGATCCGGCCACCCCGTTCGACGAGATGATGGTGCTCCTAGAACGCTGGATGGCGAAGCCCTGAACATGCATACGCCCAAACGTCCGGCCGCCGAAGCTTCAAGCAGGCAAAAGCTGCGAACAACGTTTTCACGGACCGGAGAGCGGCGGTTTTCCGGATATGCGGTTGATCCTGCTGATCTCACCCGGAGATTCAGCATTGAAATCGCGGTGGACGGCTATGTCGTTCGCGTGGTTCGCGCGGATACGTATGTTCACGAGCTTGCCAAGCAATCGCTGGGCGACGGCTTCTACGGCTTTTCGGTTTCGCTCGACTCGCGCGTTGTCAATGGCGGTTCCGTGGTGACCGCGCGGCTGGCCAACATTGGCACCGCCGTCGGTCCCGCGATCGCGCTCGACCAGCCGTCATCCTCGTCCGATCCAACGGAAGGACCTGGCGCGGTGCGCTGGCTCGGCGGCTTGCGTTTCTCCGGCTGGGTGAGCGCGGACCAAGATCCCGTGGCAATGAACGTTCTGGTCGACGGAATTCTGGTCGATCGCATTCGGATCAGCAGATGGAGCCACGTGGGGAGCGGCGAGGAGGCCAGTGCCGTTCGGAGCTTCGATGTTTTTCTGCCGCCGCGGTTCGGCGACGGCGGCGTTCACCAGTTCGCGGTGGTCACCGCGAGCGGAGAAAATCTGCAGGGCAGCCCGTTCACGTTTCTGACCTTTGCCGACGGGTTACGGGACTTCATCGCCTCGCAAGACGATCTCGGCCAGGAAAGCTTGCGGGCGGAGCTGTTCGATCAACTGGTGCCGGCATCGGCGCCGTTCGCGCGCTATCATGAGTGGCGGCAACGCTTTCCGGTCGGCGGCCGACCAGCAGCGACTGAACTGTGCGGCGTGGTCATGGTTGGGTCTGGTGACCTCGACGACACCTTGGCCAGCCTCGAAAAACAAAGCGGCGCGGACTGGATCGCAGCCGAAATACCAGCGGTGGAGACGCCGACAGGTTTTCAAGCCGACTTGGTGCAAGGCTTCCTGGGAGGCGAGGGCGCCGATTGCGGATATCTTTTATTCGGCCTCGCCGGGACCGTGCTGGCGCCGAACGCTTTGCAGAGAATTGGTTACGCCTTTGCAGCATTTGAGGAAGCACGGGCGGTCTACGGTGACGTTGACGTCAGGGGTGAAGAGGGATCGGCCTGGCCGCTGGCGCTGTCCGCTTTCGACTATGAGCGCATGCTGGAGCAAGGCTACTGCGCGCATTTGTTCGCGCTGCGACCGTCTACGGCTGCGCGATGTTTGGCGGCAGGGGCGACCGACCTTTATCGCTTGTTTAATGCCGTTCTCGACGACGCGAACAGTTCGAGCGACGACATCGTTCATCTGCCCGGCAGTCTTGGCTTGCTGCCGGTGTTCGATCGGGATGAGGTGGGTGCGACGCTTGCCGGCGCCAGTCTGGCGCATCTGCAAGAAAGAGGCATTGAAGCCGAAGCTATGGAGGCGGCCGGGGTGCTGTTTCCCGCCGTACACATTGTCCGCGCGGTCGAGCTGCAGAATGTGACCATTGTTATTCCCACGCGAGATCGCCAAGCCTTGTTGGAACAGTGCATTGAGTCAATTCGCCCGGCATTGAAAAAAGGCCACGTCGAAATCCTGGTCGTCGACAATGACTCGACGGAACCGGACGCGCGTGAATATCTCGACCGGATCGGCGGGCGGCTCGCGACCGTGGTGCGGGTTCCCGGAACTTTCAATTTTGCCCGGCTCAACAATCTCGCCGCGGAGGCTGCAAACACTGATCTGCTTTGCCTTCTCAACAACGATGTCAAAGCGCTCGATGACGGCTGGCTCGACGAGATGTTGAGCCGGATCGGAGAACCCGACGTCGGCGCGGTGGGTGCGCTTCTTGTTTGGCCAAGCGGCGTGGTCCAGCATGGCGGCGTCGTTCTCGGAACCAGTTTTGCGGCCGATCACGCCTTTAAAGACCGCATGGACGGCGATCCGGGCTACGGCGATCTCTTGAGAGTTGCGCACGAGTGCAGTTCAGTCACAGCGGCTTGTCTGGTCACGCGCCGGCAGGACTACCTCGACGTCGGCGGGATGGACGAAGTGTTGTTTCCGGTGAATTTCAATGACGTCGACTATTGCCTGAAGTTGCGGGCCCGCGGGCAGCGCATCGTCTTCACGCCGCATGCCAAGCTCCTGCATCTTGAATCCGCCAGCCGAGGGCTCGATCTCGCGTTGGATCGCAAGGGGCGCCTTGATCGGGAACTGAGGAATTTGCGATCGAAATGGGGGCGCGTACTGGCCGCGGATCCCTATTACAGTCCGCTGCTTTCACGCGATCCGATACCGTACTCGGCACTGGCTTGGCCTCCGGCTCCTGCCGAGCCGCGGATCAATCTCGCTCCGGTCGCAGCAGATGTGCCGTCCGGCTTTTGATCGCGGCGGCTCAAAAGAGAGCAGGCGCCCTGAAAGAGTGAGCACGTGAGCCTTAGCGAAAGTGCCTCAACCTGCTCACTCGATGAGTTGGTCGGCGTGTAGCAGACGCAACACGCAGCCGGTAGAACTCAAGGAAGGAAACGATCGGATCGCGCCCGTAACTCTCGCAAGCGGCCCTATCTCCCTCCGACCCTCAATTCTTCAGCGCTGCGATTTGCTGATCGAACCACTCCAGGTCCCGCTTCCATAGCGTGTGGCCGGGAAATCGCGCGACCAAACGCGCCATGATTTCGCGGCCGGCGGCAAGGGCGTCGCGTGCTTCGGTCGACTGGCTTGCGCTTAATAGATGGGAATAAGCGAGATGGGCATACGAAAGTGACAGGTCATACTGCAACTCGCCATTGCCGGGATCGGACTTCGCCTGGTGCTCTCTGACGGCGAAGCTTGCCTGATAGCAGGCCTGCGCGGCCCGCAGCTTGCCTTGCGCCACCTGCACGTCGCCAAGATTGTCGTAGAACGCCGACAGATCGCGCATGGCTTCCTGAACGTCTGCCACTGTGGGCTCATGAAGCAATAACTGCTCTCTGGAAAAGCCGAGTTCGTCAAACAAATGAACGCATTGCGGAACGTAGTAGATGAATTTTATATCTCTGGGACAGCGCTCAAGCGATTTTTTAAAATTGGTGAGAACCGCCCGCATAATGGTTTCATCAAAGGGATTGTAA
>JBAUGC010000906.1:0-9723 GCA_049679485.1 Xanthobacteraceae bacterium | reverse complement strand
GCGGCATAGTGACCACGGCGAGCCGTTGTCACTGCGTTTGAGACTCATGCCAGGCTCGGAAGCAGCTCCCGACGCGCTGAACGTGACCCCGAGCGAGGCGGCAATCGCGGCGGCGCGATCGATATGGACGGCCTCGTCGCGCGACAATTGCTCATAAAGCGCCTGGTCAGGCCGTGCCTTGCCGATGGCGTTCTCCGCGAAGAAAACGAGCCGCTGGAGATAGACTTCCTTCACTCCGGTCTCCGCAGCGACGCGCACGAAGTCCGGCAATTGCTCGATCGTCTCGCGCATCCCGGTGAGCCAGGCCGACACGCGCGGTTTAAGCTTGCCTTCGCGCTCCTGCAGATCGCGAAATGCGCGCACATTTTTCAGGATGCGGTTGAAATAGTTTTTGCCGCGAATCGCACGATAGGATTCGGCATTGGCGGCGTCGAACGATACCCGCAGTTCGTCGAGTTCAGCTTCGATCAGCGCGCGGCCGTTTCTCTCGTTGAGGACGGTGCCGTTGGTGTTGAACAGGACATAGGTGCCTCTGTTCTTGAGGTAACGCACCATGCGCGGCAGGTTCTTGACCAGCATCGGCTCGCCGACGCCGTGAAGCACCGCGCGTTGCAGCTTGGGTATCTGATCGACGATCGAGCGAAACAGCTCCCAGCTCATGTCGGCTGGCGGCTCAAGCTCCTCATAGGTGCGCGGGCAGGTCGTGCAGAGGAGGTTGCAGCGGTTCGTGGTCTCCAGGTAAAGGCAGACCGGCTCGGCCGCGGGCATGTCGCTATCGGTGCGCACGCTCTCAAAGTAGCGCCGAGGATCGATCGCCGTTTTTTCTGGTGCCAACGTGTCCATAATTCTCTCGGGGGTTCAATATCTCGATGAAACTGAAAAACTCAGGCTTGTATTAGTTCCTCGCTGCGTCGTGAAAGTTCGCCGTCCGGCCACCTGCCGTGGAACAGCGCCGCAGTGGCACGAGGGAAATTCGGCGCATGCAAATCTCGCTCCGTCGCTGACGCCCCTTGCCGGCGCAATTCGATGCTGAGCCTTCGCAGACCGTCCGCATCGTCCACGTCGTACCAGACCGGCAGCATATGAATCTCGAGTTTGATTTCACGCGCCCGTTCGAGTGTCTGCTCGGCAACCCGCTCGGTGCTCCAGGCGATGTCCTCGAACATGCGTTGATGCGCGGTTTTGAGACCCAACAGATAGTAGCCGCCGTCATTCGATGGACCGAGAACGGCACGCTCACCCGGCTGGGCCAGCACTTCCGCGGTTTCCACCAGGAGCGCCGTCGGCAAAGTCGGACTGTCGGAATTGAGCACGACCGCAGAGGTATGTCCGCGCCGAAGAATTTCCTCGATCGTCCGTAGCAGACAATCGCCGAAATTCGGCAGACACGCATCGATTAAGCCGATCCCGGGTGGAAGAATGCGGCTGAAAAAATCCTCGGAGCCTGGCGGAGCGAAGGCGGCATAGCCGGCGATGCCGGTGCGGCGGCCCGCGAGCAGGAGGTTCGCGGCAATGTCCTGGAGGAAGACGGTGTTCAGCGCGGCAGCCTCGTCGAAGGTCAGCGGCGGCACCAAACGGGTCTTGGTACGTCCCGGAGCCGACGCTTTGGCCATGATGGCGATGCCGCAGGTTCCACCCGCGTTGAGTTTGTCGCTAAAGCCACTCGCACTGGCCATACGGTTATTGCCCCCGCAAAATCCGTCTGAAATTCGAATCGAACGAAACTAACCGGCAGTTTTTGGCAAAGCCGCCTGACGCGCCAATCACTTCCGGCTCAATGCCTTCAAGTCGTTGCGCACCAAAAGGTTATGGCCCTCACAGATTCGTGATCGCACGCACTACGTCCTGCTCAGCGTCGGGACAGCGCGATCTTGATAGTAGCGTTGTCCGGCAGAGCCTCGGCGTTACTGCCGCGCCATGTCGGGGCCTTTGCGTACTCGTTCGGCGGCATGTCAAGCGACGCCACTTCCCGGCCTTGGATGCCGACGACTTCTATCGGAACGGCGATGGGGCGCGTGCCCCAGCCGAGAAAACCGCCATAGGCGACAATTAACTCAATCTTGTCGCTTGGTGTGCGGACCACCTCGCTGATATGGCCGAGCGTGCTCGAACTCTCGTCGAGGACCGGCAGCCCGATCAGATCGCCGACGCGCACGTTCTGTGGAAACCGCGCTTGCATCCGCTGCTCCGCGGTCATCGGCTTTTTGTCATCTTCCATGCCGGTCGGCGGCAGCATCGCTTGCGCCGACGCAAGCCGCGCCCCCGCCATGCCGATCAAAATGATCGCCAATCCGGCAGCTAACGGCCTTGTGCGCATTCCCCGGTACTCCGATCAAGCATGCCACGCGGTTTCGTGAAGCTACTTTATTTGCGAATAACTTTTTTCAACCCTAGTGTCGCGCGTCGCGAACCGGAAACAACGACGGGAAGAGACTGAATATGTCAGCATCGTCCGTCAAATCACTTGCGCGTCACGAGCACAGGCTTCATCCGCTGCCGCTGCGCATCATGCACTGGATCAACGCGGTCGCCATTTTCATCATGATCGGCAGCGGCTGGAAAATTTATAACGACGACGTGCTTTTCGGTTGGCTGCATTTTCCCGACGCCGTGGTCATCGGCAAGTGGGCGCAGTACGGACTGCAGTGGCACTTCTTCGGCATGTGGATTTTCGTGCTCAACGGGATTGCCTATCTCGCCTACGGCATAACGACCGGCCGCTTTCGTCGAAAGCTGTTTCCCGTTTCGATACGCGAGATCCTGGTGACGGTCGGCGACGCGCTGCGTTTCAAGCTCGGCCACGACGATCTGACTCACTACAACGCGGTGCAGAAGATTCTGTATCTCGGCATTATTCTGATCGGCATTATGATCGTCATCTCCGGCCTGGCGCTGTGGAAGCCGGTGCAGTTCTCCGAACTGGCATCGCTGTTCGGCAGCTTTCAAACCATCCGGCTGGTCCATTTCCTATGCATGTCGGCGATCGTTCTGTTCCTGATCGTCCACGTGGCCCTTGCGCTTCTGGTGCCAAAGAGCCTCGTCGCCATGCTGACCGGCGGGCCGATGGTCCGCGACGACGCTAGGACGATGGCCGGCGCAACGCCAACGCCTTCACGGTGATCCGATGTCGCTTCGCACCCCGACGCGATCGATCTTTCGGCCGAAAAAGCCGATCGGCCAAAATCTGCTGATGGCAAACCGAGAGTTGGTCGAGACCATCAACCGGCGCAACGTGCTGCGCGGCGCCATCAGTCTCGGCGCGCTGACGTTATTGACCGGCTGCGACGTAACCGAAGAGGCGCCGGTACAAGAGGTTCTGCGTACGGTCTCATCGTGGAATGACCGCGTCCAGGCGACGATTTTCCGGCCCGATCATCTGGCGCCGACATTCAGCGCCGACAAGGTCGTCAAGCCGCCGCGCTTTAATGCCCATTTCGACATTGAGGACTTAAAACCGGTCGACGGCGCGAACTGGAAACTGGAATTGGCGGGTCTTATCAACGACAAGCGCCCTTGGACTGCGCAACAGATTTACCAATTGCCGGAGCAGGAAATCATCATCCGGCATGTCTGTGTCGAGGGCTGGGATTATATCGGACAGTGGTCGGGCCCAAATCTGCGCAGCTTCTTCGAACGCGTCGGTGCCGATTTGACGGCGAAGTACGTCTACTTCCACTGTGCTGACGACTACACCGAGAGCATTGACATGGCGACCGCGCTGCATCCGCAAACAATACTCGCGACGCGCTACGCCAATGAGACCATCACCGACCCGTTCGGCTTCCCGTTGCGGCTGCGTACTTCCACCAAGCTCGGCTACAAGAACGCGAAATGGGTCAAGGCGATCGAGGTGACCAACACGTTCACCGAGACGTTCTGGAGCCAGCAAGGGTTTAATTGGTTTGCGGGGATCTGACCCGGCCGGAAATCGTCATCGCCGGACATAAATCCGCCAGCGATCATCGCGGCTTTCGCCAAGCTGGTAATCGGGGCTGGTGGCAAACGGGTCGTGCTCCCAAGCCCCGTCCTGGGGTACGACGAGAACGACTTGGCAGTTATAAGTCGCCGCCATCTCGTGCACGTCCTCCGCCGAGCCTTCGCCCGCGAATACGCGGACGAACTGGGCGTTGATCTCTTCAAGACGGGCCGGCGACAGCGGCGCATAGGCTGCCGCCAAATCGCGGTTCGCAAAGCAGGAGTTGCGATTGGATAGCAAGGCCCAGGAAATATTCACCGGCCACGGAGTCACGTCTGCCAGGAATAGCGGATTGTTGGCGACGCGAACGCTTGGCGCCGCATAGCGGCGCACCGCCGCCCACATTTCTGGCGTTTGGGTGAAAATTTTCCCACCAAGTCCAGCGGTACCGACGACGTTGTCGTGAATCATGCTCGCAGTGTCGGGCAGACTGAGCGCCAGCCCCGCCACCGCCGTGATCAGGGTTACCCGGCTCGGCATGCTGGTCAGCACGGCGGCGACAACAACGATCAGGACGATCTCGGCGGGAATAATCGCCCGAAGTCCAAGATCATTGTTTTCTCCAAGAGTGGAAACGAGGAGCCACGAGGTGACGAGGCCTGCTCCGGCCAGACAGGCGAACATCGCGATCGCCAGTTTCTCCGGCCCATTTCTCCAGCGGCGGAGCGCGGTCGGGAACGCGATCAAGCCGGCGATGTAAATTGCCGGCAGTTCGATCGGCAGGATGATGAGCCAATAGCCGGGGACATCCATGATGCGGCGAAGCCAATACGGGAATCCTCCGCCGAACACCGTGTAGTGCTCGATGGCCAGTGGGCTGCCGCGGCCCCGCGCCGCCACGGTTGCGAATTGATCGCGCAGAAAAGGCGCGATCAGACAAACGACGAGCAGCGCGGTAACCGCCAATCCAGCCGTGAAGCGCAGGCGTCGCCCCGGCGACATTGCAGTGAAGAGGATCGGTGCCGCGGCGAGACCAGCAATTGCAAACGTCACACCGCCGACGAACGTCGAGCTTTCGAAACCGGCAACAATGGCAAGCGCCAGCATCAAAACCAGCGTCAGGCTCGGCCGGCGCGCGTAGAAGGTCATCAGCAGCATGGCGGCGACGACGCATGACCCCGCCATCAGATGTTGCGGCACCCAAGTCGCCTGAAATAGCCAGCCGGACATTCCGATCGACGGTAAGAGGACCGGCCTGAAGTCTTCGGTTCCGAATATCCAGAACAGCGTCACCCACAAGGACGCGGCGGCGGCAAGGGCGACGACCCAGATCGCTGCGACCGGCCGCTTAGCGAGCCAAACCGCAAGCCCCATCATCAAACAAAGCGATGCGCACGCGGTGAACCAGGTCAATCCGGCATCGGCTTCCCAGCCGCTCGCGCCGAGTGTCAACGCGAGTTCGGCCGCGCTGAAATGCCAGAGGTAGTAGTAGACGAGGCGATCCGGCGCGCCGATTTGACCGAACACCGGATTGACCGGCGGCAGGCCGAGCCGAGCCATGGCGTCGACAAGCGCGGCCTTGGAGTGGTCGAACACCGGGTCGGCGAGCTGCACCGCATCGCCCGAGAATTTCGGCAGGATGGCTACGGCCGGGACGAGCGCGAGGATCGCCGCAGCGGCCAATGCCCATTGAGGAACAGCCAGGTTACCTTCAGATTCGCTGATCGCCGCGGGCCGGGTTAGCGAAAATCCCGCGGCCAAAAGGCAGATCAGGCCGCTCGCCACCACAGTACTCGGCGAAAATCCGATCAGGGTGAACATCGGCAGCACCACGGCGCTGTGCGCTGCCCACCCGATCACACCGGCTGCGCCGATGGCGAGCACACGGGGAAACAGATGCCGGCCGATCGCGTAGCCCAGAAAGACCCAGAACGCGGTGGCGATCAGCGCGCAGAGCGCGGCATTGACGGGCGACGCCATGGCGAGTCCGGGCCCAAGCCAAACCGACGTTTGAGCGGATTCAAACGCTATTGAGTGGAAGCGACAGGAGTGGAGGCGGTGGGCAATACCACAACTTTGGTTCCGACGGGCGTGCGGTCGTAAAGGTCGGTGATGTCGTTATTCGTCATACGGATGCATCCGGCGGAGACGTTGTGGCCGATCGTCCAAGGCTCATTGGTGCCATGGATCCGATACAACGTATCCTTGTTGCCCTGCCAGAGATAGAGCGCCCGGGCGCCGATCGGATTTTCCGGCCCCCCATGCATTCCGAGACCGCTTTGCAGCTGGACCATGTGCTCCTTGAGCTCCGGCTTCCGTTCCAGCATTTCCGCGGGCGGATACCAGTCGGGCCATTGTTGCTTGGTGTGGACGGTCGCCACCCCCGACCAGCCAAACCCTTCGCCGCCGACGCCGACGCCGTAGCGCACGGCCTGTCCGTTTTGCAGCAACAAGTAGAGGTAGTGGCTTCCGGGATCGACGACGATGGTGCCGGGCGCCTCACGCGAGGCATAGGTAACGAGCCGGCGGGCAAACGCGGGATCGGGCTCGCGGCTTTGCTGTTCCGACGTGGTGACGCAACCCGCCAGGCCGAACGTAAGTCCGGCAGAAAACACTGCCACGATGGCAATGCTGCGGTTCGACTTTGTTCCGTATTTTGCCTTCATCGGCGGAACCTACGGGCTTTGATGCGAATCCTCACAGCCTGAGCAAACCAAAGATTAATCGAGAAAAGGTGAATTTTAGGGCACGGCTGATCGTTCGGTCCTGCCTTTTGACCGTAAGAGACGCCTGCGGGTTCGAACGAAGGCTGCCTGCCGGTCTTCTCGGCGGCTTGTCGCGGGGCTATTCTCAACTACGAAGTTGCGCGGCACCGTCGCAGACTTGAATGGGAGGTCGATCGTGGTCCGATTGGGCTTTTCGGCGCTGGCCGGCGTCTGCTTGGTCGGCGCTGTTACGAGTGCCGAGGCTGGGCCGTGCGCGCCGCAGATTAAAGCAGTCGAAAGCCAGGTCCGCCGGGCGGCGCTGGGCCCGGCCACCGGTCCGACCGGTCCGCAGACTGTCGGTGCCCAGCTTCACCACCAGCCAACCCCAAGTTCCGTGCAAAGCGCCGCAGCCAAAGCCCAAGCCGATGCCAAAGCCGCGCTCGATCGCGCGCGTAGCGCCGACGCAGCCGGCGATGCCAAGGCCTGCGCAAAGGCGCTCGACGAGGCGAAAGCGGTGTACGGGCTGTAGCCTGCCGGCCGCGCCATCAGGCGACGCCGCGGACGAGGTCCGCGGCGCGCTCGGCAATCATGATCGTTGGCGCATTGGTGTTGCCACGCACTACGCTCGGCATGACCGACGCATCGGCTACGCGCAGCCCGTCGACACCATGCACGCGCAATTGGTTGTCTACGACGGGCCCGATCGCACACGTACTGGTCGGGTGATATACTGATTGCGCACACCGCTGGACATAGTCCCAGACATCGGTCTCGGAGCCCGATTTCGGAGCGCGATATGGCTCCTTGATGTGTGCGCGCATGGCAGGCCGAGCGGCGATTTCGAGGCCGATGCGGATGCCGTCGATGATAGTCCGTCGATCTTCGGATTCGGCAAGATAATTGTGCATGATCTGCGGTTTCGATGTCGGATCGGCACTACGGAGAGAAACTTTGCCGCGGCTCTTCGGTTTCAGCACGCAGGGGCCGAAGGAAACAGCGTGGGCCGTAGGCGGACTCAAACCTTGCTCGTGAAACATCAGCGCCGCGGTCAGGAATTGCACATCCGGCGCTTCCAGGCCCGCGCGGGTGCGGAAAAACCCGCCGGTCTCGCCGCCATTCGAGCTCAACGGGCCGCGGCCTTCGCTCTCCAAAAGCGCCGCATCTTCAGCGGTTGGCGGGGTCATCAGGCTTTCCGTATCGGTGTACCAGCTCATCATCACCAGCGGATGATCCTGCAGCCCGACACCAACAGGCAAATCCTGACGGACGGCAATCTGCAGCGCCGCTAAGTCCGCCGCCGGCCCGATTCCGGACAACAAAAGCAATTGCGGGGAATTATAGGCGCCAGCTGCCAGGATGACTTCAGTATCAGCGCGAATCTCTTCGAGCTTGCCGTCTCGCGCGATCTCAACACCAGTCGCACGGGTGCCGTCGAACAAAATCCGCGTGGTGAGCGCATGGGTCAGCACTTTGAGATTGGGGCGGCTCATCGCCGGATGCAAATACGCCCCAGCGGTACTGCAACGCTTACCTTTGCGCTGGGTAACTTGATAGAGCCCGACACCATCCTGACTGGCGCCGTTGAAATCCGGATTCACGGGGTATCCGGCTTCAATGGCCGCCTGCATGAAAGCGTCCGTCAACGGATGACGCGTCCGCGCGTCGCACACCGAAAGCGGTCCGAGTTTGCCGTGAAACTGGTCCTCGCCGCGCTCGTTGGACTCCGCCTTGCGAAAATAGGGCAGGACCTCGTTGTAGCTCCATCCTTTCGCGCCGTCGGCAGCCCAGCCGTCGTAGTCGACGCGATTGCCGCGAATATAAATCATCGCGTTGATCGAACTCGATCCGCCGAAGGTTTTGCCGCGCGGCAGATAGACGAATCGGCCGTCGAGCGCGGGCTCGGGCTGGGTCATATAGTCCCAATCGTATTGATTTTTGCGAATGAGACCCCAGGCCAACGGGATCTGAATTTCAGGCGCGTCGTCGGGGCCGCCGGCCTCGATCAGCGTCACCTGAGCCGCCGGGTCTTCGGTCAGCCGTGCAGCCAAAACGCAACCGGCCGAGCCGGCGCCAACGATGACGTAGTTGGTCATGCATTTCCTCCCCTGCGCCGCTTTTGTTTGTGGCCGAAGCGGCTTGCTTTGTTGCGATGTTAGCAGATGATCGGCGAAAGCGCATGCCGGCTGTTAGGCCGTTAGCCGCGCGAGAGAGCTGATAGACGGACGCGACGATGCCCGTCAGTCAAATTGACGCTGCTGCAGTGCGCGATTTCTAGTAGGATTCTTCCGCGTAGATCGGATCGACCGAGCCGCCCCAAGGTCCGTGGAATTTTTCCAACAGCTCCTGTGCCGGCGTCGTGCCGCGGGCGAGGCGATCTTCCAGAACTTCGAGGTACTTTCCTTCGTCCTCGCCGCTGATGTCGAGATGCTTGCGGCGCGCCAATCCGGCCCGGGCAAGTCTCAGAACGTCATTCGCAATTTCAAATACGGTGCGGCCGTGGATTTTGGCGGCGAGCCCCACCTTCGGCACGGCGTCGCGGAGCGCCTGGCGCTCGTCCGCGGTCCAATTCTTGACCAGGTCCCAGGCGGTGTCGAGGCTAACATCGTCATAGAGAATGCCGACCCAGAAGGCCGGCAGCGCTAGCAAATCCGGCAGTGGGCCTGAATCGGCGCCGCGCATTTCCAGATAGCGCTTGAGCCGCACCTCCGGAAAAATCGTGGAGATGTGGTTTGCCCAATCGGAAATCGTCGCGCGCGCGCCGGGCATGCCAGGCAGCTTGCCGGCCATCAAATCGCGGAACGATTGGCCGGATACGTCGACATACTCATCGCCGTGCTTGACGAAGTACATCGGCACGTCGAGCGCATAGTCGACCCAGCGCTCGAAACCCATTCCGTCCTCGAACGCCCATGGCAACATGCCGGTACGGTCGTTGTCGGTATGGCGCCAGATTTCGGCGCGGAAAGAGAGAAAGCCGTTGGGCTTTCCTTCCGTGAACGGCGAGTTGGCGAACAAGGCGGTCGCAACTGGCTGCAATGCGATCGAGACACGCAGCTTCTTGACCATGTCGGCTTCGGAAGAAAAATCGAGATTGGTCTGTAC
>JBAUGC010000905.1:0-2998 GCA_049679485.1 Xanthobacteraceae bacterium | reverse complement strand
GACCAAAGGCGGCTGCGATCGCTTGGATCTCAGCGTTAATGTCGGTCGCATTGATGCCCTCAATGAGCCGCGTAAATTGGCGGATTGCCGCGTCGATCGGGCCGTCGACGGCATCGAAGATTTTATTCGAGAGTCCCTGCCAAGCGAGACCCATTTCGTTAAGATCTTCTTGGGTCTTGGCGAACGCCGCGGCCTCGTCGTTAGACATCACGGCGCCGGTGCGCTCGGCCGCCGCAGCAAGCCGCTCCATGCCCTCTTTGCCGCGATCAAGATAGGGGATCATTTCCGCGCCGGAGCGCCCGAGGATCGCCATCACCGCGGCGGTCTTGTTGCCGCCATCGGCAAATTTCGATGCCGCCTCGGCAAGCAATTCCAATTGCTGCGGGATTGGCACGCCGACGAATTCGCGGGCGCTGAGGCCCAGTGCCTTCAATCCCTGCGCGGCCTTACTCGTCGAATTTCCCGCCGAGCCGAGATTGAGGTTGAACCGCTCCATGTTGGTCTGTAGCGAGTCGAAGGCTGTTCCGGTAAGCGTCGCAATGCCGGAAAGCTGGCTTGCCTGCTGCGCCGTGGTGCCGAGCTTTGCTGCGGCGTTCTCGATCTGCTCGCCGAGTGCGGCCTCGCCTGCGACCCAGTTCTTGAGTGCGTCGGCCCCGAACCCGATCCCGAAGGCGGCTGCCGCGGCGGCGATTGTATCGCCAATGCTGGCGAACTTCGATTTCACCTGATCGGCAAGATCGGCGATAGCCGCGGAACTGCGCTTCGTCGCCTCTGTCAGTTCGCCGATATTGGCGCCGAATGTGACTTGGACGTCAGCCATCGAAAGAATTCCCATGCCGCTTTTGCGGCGCTCCGCACCTGAGCCGAGTCAGGCACGGAGCGCTCAGCTTCCCGCTGGACCCCTCCTGCGGAAAAGCCAAAGTGCTCGTCATCTGCGGCCGCAACGGCGAACTCCGGCCGATGTCGCGCGCGCAAAAGATCAGCGCGAGCGCAAGAAGGATCCGCCTCAGCACATCCGAAAGCATCGTCCCGCGCCGCGCCGCGAAGAACGGCGCGGGACGCGCACACCGACTGGCGTAAAGAGCGGCGCCCGCCGGATGTATCGTCATGTGCTGCGGCCCCAATTATCACCGCGGTCACCCCAGTGCTCGCCGTTCGGATGTCCGACCGTCGCTGGATGCTCTTTCATCTGGAGCAGCGCGGCTTTGAAATCCGAATTGTGCCTGGCAAGCGCGGCTCTGTCCTCCGGCATCAGCTTCGAGCGCCTATTAATTTCCGCAAGAATTCCATTCGCAAAACTGTGAACCTTCATCGGATCGATCAGCTTCATTTCGGCGAGCGCCGAAATGATCGCGAGGTCGCGAATCTCGCTGGTCGCAATGATTTGCCCGTCAATTGAGGTGACGCTGAAGTCCGCCATTCCGTCTTCTCCCATTTAGGTTCGTCCGCAAATGAGCCTGGCGCGCAGCGCATGCGCGCGGGCGCCCCTTCGGCGGCGTCCGCGGGCATCAATCTCGGTGAACAAGCCCCGCGCTCTTGCGGCAGCAAGCGCGGAACTGTCGGCCGGCAACGGCACGGCGGAAATTTCCCAAAGCTTGACACGGGTGAAATCGAGCGCGCCAGGGGCGCGATTTGGACCCGTCGCATAGTTCCAATCGAGCGGCTCAAAAGAAACGCTCGCGCCGCGTTGGAATCCCTCACGGTAAAGCTGGTAGACGGTGTCGGCGAACGGATAGGCTGCAAAGCACACTGCGCCGCGCAGATCTCCGTTTTTGTCTGCGGTAAGCGACGTAACCTTGCCGATCGCCGGCTGCGTCGCATCGTGCGCCCACAGGAACACTGGATTTGCCCGGAAATCGGCAAGCCCATCGTGGCCCCAGCTCTGCCAAGCGCCTGGCAGAATGCGGTGCTTGTCGGCGGCGACGTTCGACGTCGAGAAGACAAAACTGATCGTTCGCGCATCGGCATCGACGCTCCCATCATCGGAAAGAGCAAGCCGCTTAAGAATTTGATGGCGCGAGCTCAAATGGGTCTCGTGCTGAAGAAGACGGCGCGCATGAGCCGCCCTCCATAAAGCGATGAACTGTCGATCCTTTGTGACGGACGGACGAAGAACGCGGCCGCCGATCACGACAAAATAAGGGGCCTCCTCGCGCCTCTCTATCTCAAGCCGCCGGCGGCGCGAGCGAGCCTCCATTAGCCTGAAATAGAAATCGGCCTCCTCCTTGACCCGAAGATCGAAGACGGCGCGGCCCTCCACGCGCCGGATATGCGGACCAAGCTTTTCGATCCGCGTCAGTCCTTTTCTGGCTTTAGGCGCCACGAACCGCGGTACAGCTGCATTTGGGACGGTTTGGGCGGCATCGGGGAAACAGAGGCGCTGAAGCTTCATAGGCTCCGAACCTCGGGAATTTTGGAGCGGATCTCTTCGAGCCTCGCCGGCACTTCCGACTGGTCGGGCAATAGCGCGAGTTCCTCGGCCTGCTTGATCGCTGCGAGGGTGGCAAATCTGCGTTTGGCGATTGATGCCACATTGGTGGTGAAGATTGGCGGCGGTCCGTAGGCGTGCGGTGTCCTCAGCGGCAAAATTTTCTTCTGGATTGGGATCTTGTCGCCCAGCATATCAAGCATCGACGACGTGAATTTCTTGATTTCGTTCGAAGCCGTCGCGCGGAGCTCGGCCTCGCACATGTCTATCCGATGACGCCAGAGCCGCTCATCGGCGTCGTTGCGATAACATGCGGCGGCTAGGGCACGCTCGGCTTCGCGGAAAACCGCTTCGGCCGCTACCGCCTTTTCGTAAGCGACCCGACATTCGGTGGCGTGCTTTTGGCGTTCCTCGGCCCGTTCGGCGCGAATGGAAGCGATGCGAGCGGCGAGCACCTCTCGCTTCTGCGTGGCGCTCTTGTGGGCCTCCTGCTCGATCTGGCGCCCGATGGAAGTGGCCTTCAGGTCTTCCAAAAACTTGTGATCGCGAGTATCGAGCGCAGTCATGAGT
>JBAUGC010000904.1:0-4561 GCA_049679485.1 Xanthobacteraceae bacterium | reverse complement strand
TCAGAGCACTGCGGCACTTGACGCAATCGGCGTAACTATCTGTCAAGCGCCTTATTACGGGTCGATCGAGGAAGTCTTACGCAGGCAAGCCGGTGAGTTCGATCTGGTTTACCTGCATCGCGTCTCGAACGCCGCAAAGTACGGAGAACTCGTCCGTTATCACAATCCCAAGGCGCGGCAGATATTCAGTGTCGCCGATCTCCATCACTTGCGTTATGCGCGGCAGGCCAGCGCCGAGGGTAGACCCGAACTCGTCGCGCTCAGTCAACGCACGCGGTTCGTCGAATATGTCGCCGCCGTCTCGGCTGACGCGGTCATCACCCACTCGCTGCGGGAAGCCGAAGATTTGGCCAAACATGTTCCTGCCGCCAAAATCCACACCGTAACCTGGTCAACGACGCCGCGCCCGACGCGAATTCCGTTCACGCAAAGGTCCGGCGTGGCGTTTATCGGCAGCTACGGTCACGCGCCGAACCTCGACGCAGCACGATGGCTGATCGACGAAATCATGCCTGCAGTGCGAAAGCGCAAGTCGGAAATCGAGTGTTTGCTGGTCGGCAGCGACATGCCAGAACAATTGCGCCGCCTGTGCAAGGACGGCGTCGTGGCGATCGGCTACGTCAAAGACCTGGCGGAGATCTTTGACCGGGTGCGGCTCACGGTAGCGCCATTGAGTTACGGCGCGGGCGTCAAGGGCAAGGTGATCGACAGCCTCGGTGCCGGGTTGCCGTGCGTCTGTACGCCGATCGCCGCCGAGGGCCTCGATCTTCCCGAAGCGCTGCAAGCCTGCATTGCCGAAAGCGCCGACGCGCTCGCGGCATTGATTTGCAAACTGCATGACGAGGAGCAGGCCAATGACGCTTGCGGCCGCGCCGGCCTCGACTACGTCAAAGCAGCTTTTTCAAACGAACGGCTGGATGCGGGTATGCGCCAGGTGCTCGGGCCCGCGGCGCCGCTTTAACCAATACCAAGCAAGTCGGCACCAACCGGCAGAGGAGCCTTTATGCCACGTGCTCAACGCAAGCTCGCCTTCGTGCTGGCGGCCACAGATCACGGCCCGATGATTCTGAACCGGTTTGACTACCATGCGCTCGACGCCAACCGGGTCTACGGCGTCGGCATCGAGCTCCTGCAGGGCGGCGCCTTTTCGCCGGCGGAAATCAACCTTTCGCTCGGTCTATTGGATTTGCGCCGCCGCTATTTCGGCGATGGAGTCGTCGCAATCGACTGCGGAGCCAATATCGGCGTCCACACCGTGGAATGGGCCAAGCACACGACCGGATGGGGTTCGGTGACCGCGTTCGAAGCCCAGGAGCGGGTCTTTTATGCGCTCGCCGGTAACATCGCGTTGAACAATTGTTTCAATGCCCGGGCCGTCCATGCTGCGCTGGCCGCGCGCGCGGGCACCATGAAAATTCCTTCACCGGATTACCTGCGGCCGGGAAGCTTCGGCAGCCTTGAATTGCAGAAGCGGGAGACGACCGAATTTATCGGTCAGCCGGTCGACTATTCGCCGGCAAATCTCGTCGAGGTTCCGACCGCGAGCATCGACTCGCTCGCCATGCCGAGGATCGATATGATGAAGATCGACGTCGAAGGCATGGAATTGGCGGTGCTCGAAGGCGCCGCCCAGTCGATCGAACGTCATAGACCGGTATTGATGGTCGAGTGGGTCAAGAGCGATAAAACGAAATTGGCATCCTGGCTCACCGATCGTACTTATCTGGTGTTCGAGAGCGGGATGAACTTCCTGGCGATCCACAAGACCGATCGATGTTCGGCGCACATGGGAAAAGCGGGATTGTCGATGACAATCTGAGCTGCACCGGCGAGCCTCAATTTATCGTGCGATGCTCGGGCGGACGCTAACTCGGGAAAATTGCGTGAAACGCATCTTAATCATGGTCTTCTTGGTCGGTGTCAGCGCTGCCTGCTTTTGGATGGCAATTGCGGCCGTGGTCACGCCGCCGCCTCCGCCACACAAGGGGACCGCAGCAAATACGACGGACGCCAACGGTGCTGGTGGTGCCGGTGGCGGCGCTGGCGGCGGCCCCGCGGCAGGTTCCTCAAGAAGTTCGTCTGCTAGTGGCGGAACGAACTCGTCGACAACGAGCACCGCGGCAAATGCTTTGCCCTGCCAGGCCAGATGTCAAACGGCGAGCTCATCGTGCCAGGGCACCTGTTATCAGCAATACAGCGTCACCAATCAAACCCAGTACTGGTCGCAATGCATGCAGGGCTGCGGCACCAAATTGAGCGTCTGCTCCAATAATTGCATCAGCGGGGTGACCCTGCCGCCGATATCGACAGTATTGCCGCCGCCTACCGCACCTCCGCCGCCCTCGGCACCAACCCGTTCGCCGCCGTCGGTCGGCGCGCAGGACGATTCATCATCATCCTCATCGTCGTCTTCGTCCCCGTCCTCGTCTTCATCCTCGTCAGCGGGCCACTAGTTGTTGTTATCGGCACCGCGACTATGTGGAGGCAACGTTTCTCCACCTGCCGCTCCACTTTGAAATCGCACGCTGTGCCGGCCGTCGCTTTCTGCACAAATGCCATTTCGCTTGAACGGCCGGACTTGTATTGCGTAGTCACTGCCGCGATCGTCATGGTCTTTCTGCCGTACGCCGCAACTGGCACGCTGCCCGCGGGCGTCGGCGGCGCCTGGATCGGATCGTCGGAATGGGCCGAATAACAAAGATCGACGTCGAAGGCGTGGATTTGGAGGTCCTCGAAGGCGCCACTCAATCAATCGAACGTCATCAGCCGGTGTTGATGGTCGAGTGAGTTAAGAGCAACAAGGCGAAATTGGCGTCCTGACTCACCGATCGTTGTTATGCTGTGTTCGCAGCCGGATGAATTTCGTTGCGATTCACAAAACCGCCCGATGTTCGGCGCACGTAGGAAAAGCGGGATTGTCGATGACAATCCAAAGCCGCGCTGGCCTCAACCTTCAAGCGACGCCGGCGCGAACGCCAACCCCGGAAAATCGCGTGAATGGCGATTGCAGACATCATCGCGCCACAGCCTCCCGCCCACGAGAGCGCGGCGGCAAACCCGACAAATGCCGCTAAGCGGCGGTGCAACCGCGACGCCTGGGTTACCGTCAGGCTCGGGCGGCGCGACAAGTTCGTCCAGTTCAGGTGGAGCAGCGGCCCGGCAAATTCGACGAGCGGGGCTAGTGCCGCAGCAAATGCGCCGAAGACCAGTTCTGCAGCAAGTTTCTTATCGTGCCAAACCGGCTGTCAGATCAGCCGCGCGGCCTGTCAGGACGATTGTTACCACCACTATAACGTCATCAATCAACCCAGTACTAGAACCAATGCATGCAACGCTGCGTGATGCGTTTGAGCGTGCGCTCAAGTAATTGCACGGGTGGTACATCATTGCCGCCGATCTCTTCGGTCCTGCCGCCACCACCACCTCTCGCAGCGCAATCGCCGGCGCGTTCGACGCCCGTTATGCAACCAGCTCAATCGTCTTCCTCGTCTTCCTCGTCTTCCTCATCGTCTTCCTCGTCTTCTGCGCCATCCCGACATTGACGGAACATCTACGAGACCGCGCTCGCCCGCGGGCCGTAAGCTTCGTTGGATCACCTAGAAGCTCTGCGATTCAGCGCAAACTGCGTGGGTGGCCTGGGATAGCGATGACGATCTGTCGTTTTCCGCAGCGTGAGGCGATATTAAAGAAGCTGGTATCCTCGATGCCGGAACGGCTCACAGGATCTGTTATTTGCCATGTCGCAGCGCTCCGCCCATTGGTTAGACTTGCGGCAAAAGAAGCTGAAACTTGTGGATACCGCTGCGAACCCTTTCAGACCTACCGGTACGCCAACGCGGCCGGCTGCACGAGCAAGAGGATGTGGCAATGGGAGTAGCCATCGATGGAGCGACTGACAAAACCAGGAATTTCTTTACGCGATGTCGCCGCGCGTTTGAATCCAGGTTCCAATAAGCGCGATTACAGCAAACTGCTGAGCCTCTTGAAGGCGGGGCAGATCAAGGCAGGCTTTCGGTTCCCAGCATTTGGCTCGTTATGGATTGAGATCCGGACGGCGTATTGGTCTGGCGTCGACAGTGCCGAATTTAGGACATCGTTGCGCTTCGACAAGGGCAGACCTTCAAGTGGCGCATTTAGTGTCAGTTTAGCGGTTTTCGCAGAACAAATCTGTGATGTGCTCGCTCAAAGGTCAGAGCCTGCAAACTGGAAGCATATGGCCGAATTGCTTGCTGCGACAGGAAAGCGATACGAGGTAGAAATACTCGAGGAAGAATGGGCCCGTTTTTTGGAGGTCAACCCTTCGTACCTGCCGGCGCCGCGCCAGAAGTCGAGACGTGGCAGATACGAACTGGAATCGTGGCGCGACCTTTGTATTTATATTGGCGCCTACATAATCAAGCACCATCAAAAAAAGACCAGCCCGCGGATCAAGCTCGTGGAGGCGAGCGAAACGATTCACAAAATTACTGAAAATGAAGGGATAAGGGGAGCAGCTAGCACAATTGAGCGCGCGCTGTCCGAGATTGTGGCTAAAGCCGAAGTTATTTCAATAGATTAGGAC
>JBAUGC010000903.1:0-4178 GCA_049679485.1 Xanthobacteraceae bacterium | reverse complement strand
GCTTGGCTCGGGCTGGTGCCGAAGCAACTCTTCTTCGCAATCAGACAAGTCTTTGCACAATCCAATTGCTGACGCGTAGACGTCCTTTTGGAATGGGACTCTTCATAGACAAGGCTTAAGCAAGGGCGATTGGTTAGCAGTCGCCTTGTTTCCTGGTATTCCTTAATCCGGCGCCGCGCTCGGCACCCCTCGCCAATGGATAAAGTCTGGCCCCGAAAATCAGAGCGAGCACACGCCGGTGAGCCCTACGCGCGATGTCGCGAGACCCGCTCGAGCCGCGGCGACCCCGTAGCTCCGCGGCCAAGGCCGCCGGCGCAACTTGCAAAAAACAACAAAAGCCGGCCCGGCCGGGCGCTCGGTCGCGACTTGCAACGGCGGCCGTAGAAGCGCCGAGTCCGCTGCGTCGTCGTGCAGTTCCGGCCGAACCCCACGTCGAAAGGCTTTGAATCCGCTTAATGGAGTGCGATCATGTTGCGCTTCGCACACAGATGATCTTGACACCGTCGTTGTGAGGTCTCGAAGGCGCAATGACGATCAAAGAACTGACCAATCTTCTGCAGGCGCTGTTGGTGTCAGCTCCGGCATACCCTCACGCCGCAATACTTCGAAGGCCTACAGTTGACTTCGGCGCGCTATCCGACGTGAATGCCCCCGCGCGGGCAGCGGCGCCAGCCGTTAAGTGCGAAGCCGAGGACGATTGGGGCAAGCAAGAACTCAGCAGACACCACGTTGGCAACGGATCCCGCAAATGAAAGATGATCTCGCAAAGAACGAAATGCGCCTAGTGGCGATAGAATATCTTCTATGCCAGCTGTGGGTGAACAGTATGAAGTTCGCCGGCGTAACCGAACAAGAGTTTGCCTGGCGAACTGATGCAATGCTCGCGAATCTAAAACAACAAACATTCCCTGGGCTCGATCACCTTGCGGCGGGCCAGATTGAGGAAGCCGTTGGGCATCTTGTAGATATACAAAGAGAGATGTTGGGATTTCAGAAACTTCCAAAAGTCTGATTTCGTCGCCCAGGATGCGACGCTGAAAGAGCTATCGGCGGCTTAGATGCACCGGAGAGTGGCCCTGCTGAGATTTGCCGCATATGAGAGTAGCGGTTATCCGCTTCGGCGTAACGTGTCCCGTTAAGACGATAGAGCTAGGTGAACGCAATGATGACCATAAGATGAAGCAAGGCGTGCCATAGAAGCGGAACTTCGGCCACGCAAGCTCACAAAGCCAATGACGCTGGAGCAGCCGAACGTCTTCTGTGAGGAGATGTACAAACGGCTGGAATTCAAATCCGAAAGCGAACGACTAGCAGACATTATAAAATGGGCCGAGGGCTGGCAGTGTAAGAACTTGCCCTCGAATTAGACCAAACGCTGATGAGTCACCCGAACTGGCCTCGACCCGTGCCCCGGCCGAATCGTCATTCCGACCGTCCTGGAGCTGACCGCGCTTGCCGACGTGCGTGCGTTGATGAGCGGCACTTGCCGAGCGACCGTCGCGCCATGCCAACCTAGCGCCATGTTGCGCAAGAAGCTCGATGAGGCGGCCCGCGGAGCGAGGCGGCCCGCAGGCGACATGACGGACGTCGCCGTTTCACCGCAGATCGCGTTGCACTTGGACGGCACCGGATGCCGGCCCCGGCGAAGCCGCACTGCTTCCCCTTCCACCGAGCGCGATTGTCTGGAGATCAGCGGCGGCGCCGCGGGTGTCTACCTGGCGTAGAAGGCTGCTCCTGTTGCTGAGCCTGCGTTTGGCCCGCTACGGTCCACCAGGCTTGCGCAAGGACGATTTTCGCGGGAGCGGTTTGCTTGAACTCGCGATCTGTGCGCGGCTCCAGCGCCGGCGTCGCAATCGCCCAAAGCAACGCCGTGAGCACCGGAATCGCAATTTCCCGCAGGCTTGGACGCATGCAACCTAATCCGTTCAACGAGCCATGACGTTTGGCAAACCCACAAGCATCGGCTCCGGCAGCTCCACCGAGGCCTGTGCGGGCCCGAGCAGGTCGAGATGCGCCGCGCCGGATTGTTCGGCCACCACCCGTCAAGGGATAAAGAACACCATCGCGCCAGCCGGAAATGTCGGAGCGAGAGCACGCCGCAGACAATGCGCCGCGCCGGATTCTTCGGCCACCACCCGCCAAGGGATAAAGAACACCATCGCGCCAGCCCGAAATGTCGGAGAGAGAGCACGCCGCAGACGGCCCTACGCGCGATGTCGCGAGCCCGCTCGAGCCGCCGCGACCCCGTACCTGAGCGGCCACCGCCGGCGCATTCAGCAAAAAAACAACACGGCCAGGCGCTCGGCTACGATTCACCGCACCGCCGCCAATGGATAAAGTCCAGCCCGAAACTCAGAGCGAGCACACGCCGGTGTGTGCCTACGTAAGTGCTGCAGAATTTCCGATCTGTTGCCGACGAGACCCCGTAGCTCGCGCGGCGCCAGGTGAGGGGTGCAATTAAGGTAGAACCCAGAATCGACAACAGATCGGAAAACCTGCAGCACCGACTAACTCGGGCAATGATCCGCCGCCGCGCTCGGCTCCGCCTCGCGCGCGCGGGAACGCACAACGAATTTCGCCCCGATCGCCGCGCGATTTCAGGCAGACGGCGCGCTTCGGCCAGACCGGAAATCGTCACTTAGATTAGCATCAATCGGCCTGATGATTTTGCGCCCCGATTCATTCAATGCTCCGGGCCCATTCCAGCGACGCACCGTTTGAGATCTTTGAAGTTGTGGTGCATCTGCTCAAGTGCGAATCCGAGTGCGAAAATACGTTCCGCGTCCTCACCGGAAAGAGTTCGCGTTAGTCCCTCGCGACGAAGTGTATCGATCTCTGCGGAATACGACTTGAGTGCCGCATCGACGGAATCGAACGATGGAGGACCTCGATGTGTCAGCAGCGCTGCTCCACTTGCCCGCAGGTAGTCAGCGAAAGCGGCGCCAGTACGCGCCAGCGGCGCCTCCAGCCGCGTCCTGAAAGGCTTGGGCAGCGGCGCGACGGCTGCTCTTCCGATCATCACAATGTCGTGGCGCAACCTAAGCAGCGTACGTAATAGCGGGCCCGTGTCGGGCCCGACCCTGAGACCGGCCGAGCGCTCGTGCTCGGCTTCTGCGCCTACTACATTCATTTGCACCAAAGCCTGACCGATGCCGTCCTGAATGCGGTGAAGCGATTCCACGTCGAGACCCTGCGTCAAGCCCGCAAGCAGCTCGCTGAGAGCCCGCGCCATCTGAGCAAGCGTCCGTGCCGCCGCAGCGATGACCAACGGATGCGCGTTCGAGGGCAACAGGAGAACCGAAACAACTGAACCAGTAACGCCGCCGAGCGCTACCTCAATGACGCGATCGAGTGCCGAAGCGGCCGGACTCCCGTGGGTAATCTGAGGAAGCAGCAACACGATGATGGCGGTGATCGGCGCGGTGGAGAATCGGGGGTTTAGTGCTGCGATGAAGGCGAGCGGGGCCACAGCGAGGGCGAGAACCATGAGTAGCGCAATTTCGCTCGAATGCGGAATTAGCACAGCGATGGCGCCGCCGTAGATCGCGCCGCCAAGAGTGCCGACGAGATAATCGAACGTAGCCTTCAGTGACCGTCCGACGCTCATCTGCGTGACAATGACGGCGGTGAGGACTGCCCACAGGGGCAAGGGAAGACGCAGGAGTTGCGCAAGCGCAAGAGCCGCCAGGGCCGCAATCGTCACCCTGATCGAAAGCGCCAGTTGCACGCGCCTGTGACGAACAAGGGCGCGAAAAACGGCTCGGAGTCTAGTGATTCGCGTCAAGGTGATCGGTCCCAGCGTAGGCATTTTAGCCACGCAAGAGCCTCAAAGGCGATACTGGCTGCATGAATTTTCAGCCAAGCCATCAAGTAGCGTCAATCGGCACGGACGCATTCACCACCGGCAATGGCTTCCACTGACTCGCGCAACAAGGCGATGGAATTCTCACGGCACACCATCGAATTCTAACGGCCCGACTCGCGAGGTTATATGAGTTCGTGGCTGCACGAGGCCTGGGCCTGTTTCGTTGCTCATGATCAAGATGATGGCTCTGGCAGAGCTGCGGCGGCGCGGCGCTCAGCCTCAGCAATCTGTTCAGGTGACAGTCCGGTGCCGGCGCTGCTGAGGAACGGTTCGGCCAGCGCGCTACCGCCGCGGCGCGCGCGCAGAAGCCACG
>JBAUGC010000902.1:0-12019 GCA_049679485.1 Xanthobacteraceae bacterium | reverse complement strand
ACCCCGTCCGCTTTGCCTCCTCGACAAATTCCCGAAGGAACGCGGCGCCCGCGGTGTTGCTCTTCAAGGTGCCGATCGCTTGTTGGACCGCCGTAAAATTGCCGGGCAGGATTCTGGCGCCCGGAAGCTTGCCAGCCTCGCTCATCAGCGCCGGCCGCAGACCCGCGAGCGCATCGAGGCCGTCGGCGACGAATTGGTTGAACGGTCCGTCGGCCGAATCTGACCGCAGCAGCGTCGCGTGTTTTAGGTTTCGCGTCAGCCAAAGGTCGTAGGCGCTTCCGGCACGGACCGCGATGCGTGACCCGGGACGATCGACATCGTCAACGCTTCGCAACGGCGATCCCTCACGCACCAGGTAAGTCACCTCGATCTCGCAATACGCCGGCGTGAACGCGATCTTTTCGGCTCGCGCCGGTTCGGCACCAATCAGCCCGATGTCCCAAGCATTGGTGCCCGCGGCGTCGGCGAGTTTCGACGGCCGATCGAATTTGACATACGCGACCGGAACCTTGAGCCGGTTGGCAATCTCGGCGGCCATATCAGGCGCGACGCCCTGCGGATCGCCCGTGGCGCTCATTCCCGTCACCAACAGCCCGTTGCTCAGATTGATTCCCGTCCGGAGAGCGCCGGTTCCGGCAAGTTCCGCGATAATTTGATTCATCCACTACTCCCCCTAACCTTCAGCCGTCGTTCGAGATTTTCAGCCCGAACTACCAGGTTCAATTGGAACCAAACGAGCCATCAAGCGTTATCACGGCGGTTCAAGGTGCTGTGAACGGCACTTTCAGGTCGGTTGCGTGAATCGCATTTACTGTGAGGTAAATCACATCTTCCATCGGACCGCCGGCGTAATTAGGCGAAAACCGGCGAGGTCGTCATGAATCACTCGATGTACAACGCAGATCGCGGAACCCATTTGAAGATTTTGGTCGTGGGCTTGGTGTGCGCCACGCTCGTTGCGGCAGTTGGTATCTTTGCCCACATCAGCAACGAAGTGGACCTTGGCACCGTGCCATTAGTTAGGGCCGGCCAGCCGACCGCCGTGAGCGGACACCTCCCCGCCGTTCGCTAATCGTCTCAGCCTCCCGTGTTACGTCTTTGGCGTTTGTGGTGCAGACGCGGGCAATGATTCAACAGCTTTGCCGGTGAACAGCACCGGCCCCGTCGGCGCACCGCTCTTGGACCCGCCCGCCGGTTCAAGCGACACCGCATAGGTCGCCCCGCGCAGCGTGTCGGCGTCGTAATTTCCCGGCAGTGGGCGCTCCGTGAATTCGTCGCTGCCGACAATTCCGAGCGAGCGCGGCGCGTCAAGGCGGCTCGAAATCAGCCACAGCTCGTAGCTTTTGCCGACTTCTTCTGTCGCCGAAACCTTCCGCACGGTCAGCGTGCGCTGCCGGGTGTCGAGCGTGAGCAGGAACGCGGGCCCGGTCGGCCCCGGCTGCAGGACGGCGACCAGCCGATCTTGCGCAGCGCGCCCCGGCGTCGGTGAACGCGCCAGCATCTGCGCCGCTCCCGGCCGCAATTGCGGCGGCACGAGTTCGGGCGCGAATTGCCACACGGCGACGTACAGCGCCAACAACGCGGCTATCGCGCCCATGAGAAACGTAACGCGCCGCCAACGCTTTACCCGACGCGCAAGGTAGATGACGTCGGCGCCACGTTCGATCTTGACCGGTTCCGGTTCCGGCGCTGACGGCGCAGGCACTCGCGGTACGTCGGGCGATATCGCGACAGCCCGCGGCGGCTCGAGCCCGGCGGCCGGCGGGAGCGTATCCGCGGGCATCAACTCTTCGATCGGGGAGAAAAACTCCTCTTCGGCGGGCGGCGCAATGTGTTCAGCCGGCTCGACGGGACCGATCTCGGTCTTGATTTTGTCCCACACTTCGGGCGGCGGCTCGACGGCTTCCACCATCACATTGAGTTCGCCAAGCCGGCGCTCCCAGTGGCGCACCGCCGCCTCGAATGCCGGATCGAGCGTTATCAGCGCTTCGGCGTGCGTGCGCTCTTCGTCGGAGAGCGTGCCGAGAACGTACTCGGCGGCAAGCGCATCCTGGTCGTCGTCGTCCGTGGCCACTGGAAGCTCCTCCGACATCACGATCCCATACACTCGCGGATTTCTATCAGGCTGCGACGCAACCAGGTCTTGATTGTGTTGACCGGGATATCGAGTTTCTTGGCGAGCTGATCGCGACTCCAGCCGCTGTAGTAGGCGAGCAGCACGATGCGCTGCTTCTCCGAGTCGAGTTTGCCGAGACAGGACAAAAGGCGCTTGAGCTCCTCAGTCATCTCGCGGCGGGCCAGCGGCGCCGGCGTATCGGCGGCCACGTTCAAGGCGTCCGGATCGTCCTCGATCGAGATCTCACCCTTCTTGCGAACGATATCGATCGCCCGGTTGCGCGCCATCGCCACCATCCAGGTGATCGGACTCGCCAGCGTCGGATCGAACCTGTCAGCCATCGTCCAGACCTTGAGATAGGTTTCCTGCATGACCTCGTCGGCCAATTCGGGCCTACCTAAAATACGAAGCAGCACCCCGTAAAGTTTCGCGCGCGTTGCGTCGTAAAGCCGCTCGAATGCGGCGGCGTCGCGCTTGGCGACGGCTGCAAGCAGCCAAATCAGTTCCGCTTGCGTCAGCATGACCCTAGCGTCCCCCGCCGTAACGATTATCGCCGCGGACATACCCGCTCGTCGAGAGCGAAACGGGGCAACGCGGCATTCCGGCGCGTTCCGCGCGTACCGTTTCGGGACATTCGTTCATTCCTCATCCTGAGGCGCGCGCCGCAGGCGCGCCTCGAAGGATGCGGCCCCAGCGCCTCGGCTAGCATCCTTCGAGGCCCGCGCTGCGCGCGGGCACCTCAGGATGAGGCGATTAGGCAAGCTTCCTCGTTCCCGCGACGCGCTCCGCGCCCGGGGCTTGCGAAAATGTAGGGTGGGTTAGCTGCGAACGCGGCGTAACCCACCATGCTGAGCGGTGGGTTTCGCTTCGCTCTACCCACCCTACGAAGCTACGAAGTGAAAGAAAAAAGGAAGCGGAACGCCGACAGACGTGTTCAGCCAACCTCCGCATCTCGCGATGCGGCGCGCACCAGCGGGTGCGCTCGCCTATCGGCGTTCCACTACGGCTCTTGCCGTCAGGGCTTTCGGCCCTTGGGCGCAACTCCAGGCCAGGCTTCCATGGGACGTGGCAGGACGTTTGATCCGGTACGCTCGCCCCAACCGGGGAGCGAAGATCTTACGTTCTTACACGGGCGTTACCCGCGCCCGCCTGTCCCAGTCCAGGGAATGCACCTCCCGGACCGGTCATAGTGCCGGTCAGATGATGCCCGAAGCTGCCCGGGAGCGGTTTGCGAAACCGCCCGCGGGCACCGCACTCGCTCCACTTTCAGGATCGCATCTAGAAAGCGCCCTTCGACGAGCGAGATTCGATGTACCTTGTAACTAAAATAAGGACAACAGTCAAGGAAAAAATTTACCATTTCAGTGACGTGGCGACTCATCGGCTCCACGACGGCATGCAGCGGGGAACCAACGGAAGCTCGCGCGATTTCACGGTTCGCGGGACGCTCACCGGCGCCCGCCGTTGCAACCTGGATATGTCCCGCGGCACTTGGTGATCAAGTGGCGGGCTTTGCCAACGCTGTCGAACCGCATCAATCGCGGCACGAGATCAACGAGCAAACACGATACCAGACCAGGAGACACATCATGCTCAGCGAGATGACCGGGGCGCGAGCGCCCTCGACAAAGCACAGTACGTTCAGAATAAACCGCTGGCTCCAGAGCCGCTTGCAAACGTCGGTTCTGGCGCTTGCCTGCCTTGCCGTCGGCGGTCCGGCTTTTGCCGCCAGCGCCTATGACGGCAACTGGAGCGTCGTGATCGCGACAACCGGCGGGGCCTGCGATCCGTCGTTTCGCTATCCGGTAGCGATCACCAACGGAATGGTCAGTAATGCCGGCGAGGGCGCCGCGACGGTGCAAGGGCGCGTCACCCCAAGAGGCGCCGTCAGGGTGAACGTGCAATCCGGCAATCAATGGGCCAACGGCTTGGGGCATCTCGGCATGAACCGCGGCAGCGGCGTGTGGAAAGGTCAGGGGTCAGCCGGCGCCTGCCAAGGCACCTGGGTGGCGATGCGGCGGCCGGGCGCCTACGCCGAGCAGCCGGGCGGGCCGATTTATGACTATGCGCCGCAGGGGTTGGACCAGGGACTCCGCGGCTCCGCCGCTGCTTCGTGCGAGGCACGGTTTCGGTCCTATAACCCGGCGACCGGAACCTATCTTGGTTTTGATGGCGCGCAGCACCCCTGCCCGTAGCTGATCGGCGCTTTCGAGCCGCAGCGCGAAATAACAAAGCGCAATCCGCCGCGACGACACGCGGCGGATTGCGCGCAGTTGGTGCGCGACGTCACAACGCCTTGTGGCTGCCGTCGCACATCGGCTTGCCCTTAGTCTGCTTGCATCCGCAGAAGGCCGCACGGCCGGCGCTCGCCGCAGTGTAAGGCAGCGGCGTGAACGGCGTCGTCTTATGCGAGCCGTCGCAGAACGGCTGGCCTTTGCTCTGGCCGCACGCGCACCAATAATAGGTCTTTCCGGCCTCGACCTCGACGAGATAGGGCGATTTCTGAGCGATGGTAGGAAGTTCCATTTCGGTCACCTTGCGTGGGGGAATTTCTATCAGCGGGCATAAGCAGCGGAGCTGCTGGTCGTGTCGCGCGCGCGACTGAGATGCAGCGCGTAAGCGCCGTTGCCGAGCAGAGCCTGGACAACGAGCGCCACAGTCCAGAACGCCGGATATTCCCAGCCGCCATTAGCATTGTTGAAGAAGAAGCCGGCGGCGCCGTGCACGGCGAAGATGGCGCCGAGCAAGATCGGCGTGAGCGCGACCGCGACAACGCGGGTCCAGAAACCGAGGATCAGCGCGATCCCGCCAAGAGTTTCAGCAACGATGACGAGGTAGGCGAGCGCCGGCGGAAGCCCGACGCTGGCGAAGAACCCCGCCGTGCCCGCGGGCGTGAACACGAATATTTTGAGCGCGGCGTGGGCGAGAAATAGCCCACCGAGCGTGACGCGCAGCAGCAACGCGGCATAGGGGGCGGTTCGAGAATCGATCATGGCCTGTCTCCATCCTGACCGTTCCACAACATGATCTCTTCTCTCCAAGGGGATAATATGCCATCCGGGAATGATATCTCATACCCGGAGAGTGAGATGGCGCTCGATCGTCTGACTAACGTCGAGGTTTTCGCCAAGGTGGCCGCGAGCGGCAGCTTTTCCGCCGCCGGGCGCGCCATGGGCATGTCGCAGACCATGGTCACCAAGCACATCGCGGCCCTCGAAAAGCGCCTCGGCATCAAGCTTCTTCACCGCAGCACGCGGCGGCTGTCGCTGACCGAAGCCGGGCGCAACTACCTCGACGCCTCGGCGCGCGTGCTCGCCGACCTTGAAGCCGCCGACAGCGCGGTCGCCGCCGATCGCTTCGAACCGCGGGGCGTGCTCCGGGTCAACGCGCCGGTCTCGTTCGGCGTGCGCGAGATCGCAGCTTTGCTGCCGGAGTTTGCCTGCCGCTATCCGCGCGTAACCGTCGATCTCGGTCTCAACGACCGCCTGGTCGATCTGGCGGAAGAAGGCTGGGACCTGGCGATCCGCATCGGCACGCTCAGCGATTCAAGTCTGATCGCGCGCCGTATCGCGCCCTGCCGCACGGTAGTCTGCGCCGCGCCGTCGTATCTGAAGACCCACGGCACGCCGCGCACGGTCGCGGAATTGGCGCAGCACAATTGTCTCGGCTACACGCTGTCGCGCCGCCTGTCGGTCGACCGCTGGGTGTTCGGCCGCCAGAGCGTGATCACCGTGCAGGTATCGGGCAATCTGCGCGCTAACAACGGCAGCGCGCTGCGCGCCGCGGCGATTGCCGGTCAGGGGCTGATCTATCAGCCGACGTTCATTGTCGCCGACGATATCCGCTCGGGCTCGCTGATGGCGCTTACATTCGATCATCCAGCCGTCGAGGTTGGCATCCACGCGGTGTTTCTGCCGGAGCCCTATCCGGCGGCGAAAGTGCGGGCCTTCATCGATTTCCTGGCCGCCCGCTTTGCTCCCGAACCGCCGTGGGACCGGGCGCATGGCTGATCGTCAATGGCGGCTTCACGCTCTAAGCCGCGTCCAGTTCGTAGCTCGTAGTAGCTCATAGGATGGGTAGAGCGCAGCGAAACCCATCATTTCCATACCAGACCAAACCGCAAAGGCGATGGATTTCACTTCGTTCTACCCATCCTACAAAGCCCGTGCGCCGCCGGCGATCAATTCCCCTCCTCCGGCGCATTCGTCTCGCCGGCCTGGCCGTTGAGGGTCGCGAGAATCTGGTAGCCGGCGCGCGTCACCGGACAGTGCGCCGAGTTCGCCAGCAGCACGATTCCGGAACAGGCGCCCGGCGCGAAACCGATATAGGAGCTGTAGCCCAGCGTCGCGCCGTTCTTCCAGACCACCGACAAACCGGGCCCGAGCGGCGCGATTTGCCAGGCCAATCCGACGCCGGCGCCGGGCCGTGGCAGCGCGAACCGCGACTTGTGCAGCTCATCGAGCAAACTATTGGGGAGCGCGCCTTTGATCTCGCCCATGTTCCAGGCGAGGAAACGCTGCATGTCGCTTGCGGTCGAAAACAGCGCACCGGCGCCGTTGAACGCCGGCCACGTCGGCATGTTTTCCTTTGCGCGCTGCCCTGCCCGGTTGTAGCCGATCGCCAGCCGCGCACGCTCTTCGTCGTCGAGCTTGAGCCGCGTATCCGGCATGCCGAGCTTGGCCGTGATCTCCTGCTGCACCATTTGCGGCCACGGCGTGCCGGTCGCCTGCGCGAGCGCGTGCGCCAGCAGCGCGACGCCCAGATTCAAGTACTCGAATTGCGTGCCGGGCGCGCGCGGCAGCCGGTAGGACGCAAAAAACGCGAACATCTCGGCGTCGGAATAACTGTCGCCCGGCATCGGCGGCTGGCGCGGCAGGCCCGACGTGTGCGTGGCGAGGTCAACGAGCGTGATCTGTCGTGCGCCGAAACTCGGCACCGTGATGCCGCGCGGCACATAGTTCTGCAGTGGCGCATCGAGCCGGATCGATTGGCGCTGCGCATAAGCCGCCAGCAGCGTGGTCGTGAACACCTTGGTGATGGAGCCAATCTCGAACTCGGTCGCCGGCGTCGGCAGACGCCCGCTGCCGCGCGCCACTTCCCCATAAGCGTAAAAGCCCTGCGTGCCGCGATCATCGGTACCGACCGCGATCCCGGTGCATTCCCCGCGCTCGACCAGCGAACCGGCGAGCGCCGCCACCGCCGAACCAACCGATAGGTTTGGCGGCTGTGCTTGCGCCGCACCCGGCCAAAAAGCCGCGGCGGTTTGGATCAGGAGCACGCTTACGACCGCGGCTAGTCGCACCGTCATCGCGGCGTCCACGCGTTCGTCACGGCGCAGGCTGGCCGAAATGCGTCAACAACACCTTGATCCTCTCGCGATGCCCGTCCGCATCTTCAATCTCGATTGTCGCGTGCATCGGGCCAGATTTCTGCCGAGGCATGCCGCGTACTAAAATCGTGCAGCTCACGGGCAGCGTTTGGCCTGCGCGGATGAAATTGCCAGAGACGTGCGGGGTGCCATAGACGTTGGCATTTTGCGCGCGCGTCACGACCAAACCCGGCAACACCTCGCCTCTGATCCTCGGTTTGAGAATGTTAGCTTTCATGACGTGCAACGGCTCGGCAGACCGGTTCTTCACCATGCAATGAAATGCGACCTGCGTGACGTAAGAGCCGTCGGTTTGTTTCGACACACCCCAATGACATCGTGGCTCAATCGCGGTGACCAGGAAATATCGGCTCTGCTCGCGGTAGCGCAGATACGCCAGTAGGGCCTCAGTGATCGGCTTGGCGGCGCGAGCGAGCACGAAAATCCAAGCGACGACGGCCCCAAACAACAGTGCCGTGCCGGTTGTTGGTGACGCCAAGTCGCGAAAATTTGGAACGGCAACTAGGACTGTAAGCGATAGCGCGATGGCAACCAGCAGCCAAAGCGGCCATTCCTTGATGCTATCGAGGGCGCGAGCCCACATCCCTGAGCTTGATGGCTCCATTGCTCACCGCTAGAACAAACGGGTCGCCCGCTTTGCAGATTTGCTCGCGGGACGGCTTAAGCGCAGCGAAACGTTTGGCAAAGCCGCGGGGCTACAGGTTTCACCTGTTCAATTTAGCGGGCTTCGCCGGACCCATCCTAAGGGCTGACCAATGGTAAGAACAACAAAAAAGCTTTCAGCGCTGCGCCAAATTCTGATGGCGATAAAGTGCATAGATTCTGTGGATTACGAATGCGCTATTACGCTTGCCGGAGCCGCAGAAGGGCAGATAGATGAGAAGCAAATTCCGGAAGGCACTCGACCACATCTATTTCGAGTGCTGCGTGCTAAATTTGCACCCGAGCCAGTAAATGAAGACGTCACGTGGATGAAGCATCCGTCCGGCGCATTTGATCGGGACGTGACCCAATTCGATGTGGCCCTGACCATCGCGAGGGCCATTCAAAAATACGTCGCCACGTATCAGGAGACGCACGTCAGATTTGAAGAATTTAGCCAGTGGGCGGTGATGAAAAAACACATTCCGCGACCTCTAACTGAGAAGGCATCTGAGGCGATGGAATAACCGCACGTAATGGGTTTTGTGAGGCTCGCCCTTCCTATTGGAAGAGCAAGCGAGTAGCCCGTATTGAGCGGTAGCAAAATCCGGGGAGCGGCCCCAAAGTTGACCCGGATTTCGTTTCACTCAATCCAGGCTACATACTGCGAGGTTGATTCCGGATTTCGTTTCACTCAATCCGGGCTACGCTCGCCGCCAACGAGGCGTCATCCGTTTAGGGGAGGCACCGGGTCGGCGAGTCCGCGGATCAGAAATCCAGGAGTTGCGTAATCCACATAATTGTCGGCACCGTTGACCATGCGCAGCAGTATGCGATGGAACATGACTTTCAGCAATTTGATGTCGCGGATCACCTCTAATTCCTGACCGAGCTCCATCCCTAAGCCGTGCGCGGCTTCGTGCCGCCGCCGCCATGCACGCATTTCATCAGGTCCGAGTTTAACTCCAATGTCCTTCAGAACCGCGTCCAAAATATCTCGCTGATGCAGGCGATTAAGGCCGCCAATATTTTTTTGCACCGCGCCCTTCTTCTCGTCGGATATCTCCAGCCTTGAAATGGCGTCATTAACCTGGGCTCTAAATTCATCCCAAACCTCGCCGTCGTCGATAATCTTCTGCGGAAACTGATCCGGCTTGATTGCTGCGTACCGGCGTACCAGCATCTCGATTGCCGCACCGAAATGCACTGCCGCAATGTGGGGCGCGGCGCATAGAGCGTGCCAGTAACCCCAGCTCAGCTCGCCGAAACCAAGCGTCTCGTACTTCTCGAGCAATGCATTCGCAAGCCGCCCAAGCAGGATCGAAGTCACCTCGTGCTGATACCGCATACCCAAAGAGGCCGGCGGTAGTATCGGCAATTCGAGAACCCTTCGCCCGATGCTGTAGGCACTGTGAGCCTTGAACGACACGATCTCCCAATTTTTGCAATAGACGGCGCTCCCCAATTCCACGAGGTAGACGTTCAGCGCGAAAGAGAGCGCAGCTCGCACTTTCTTCCGAAATTCGTCGTTTGGCACGCCGACGTAGAGGATACACCCGGGCTTCCTTAGTCCATCGCCGCCTTTTCGTTCGAGCGCGCACAGATAAATTTCCGTGCCGCCGATAGTGACCCTGGCGGCATGGCGGGAGCCCGAGTGTCCGTTTTCTTTGCTCGAAAGCATGATCCCATCACGGTCGAGCCCTATTCTGCGCGTTGTCAGGGTTTCGGTGTTCGTTACGATCGACGCCGGCCATAAGAAGGGGCGTGTCGGCAAGTTTTCCACCCAGTCGATGGTGTAGAGACCATCCTTCTCGCGTTGCACAACGGCTGAGAGGTCATTTATTTGCGCTTCTTCCGTCAGTTCGCCGATGCCAGTTCTGTTGTTGTATGTCGTCCGGTGCCGATAGGGGACGACGCCACGTAGTGTTGCTTTGATCCCGCCCATGTTTTCGAGTTCGGCACTTTCTGTGCTTATACGCAGCGCGCCAGACGGCTGTTCAGGCGCAATGGATTTCGCGTCAGGCGGACACCGTGTTTCGATGATCAGCGTGAGCTTGTCATCCCGCCGAATCGAAAAATCGTTGATCGGCGCGCGCAGCGGGCCCGCATCCTTTACCTGAAAGTGACCGCCATTTATGAACGACAATGCGAATTCGTGTTGCCAGCTCATGCACATGCCTCCGAATGTGAAAACAAATTATGTGCTAGCCGCACCAACCAATACTTTCTTTTTTAAATCACACGGCATTTGAGCAGCCCCGCTTGCTACACAGATGCTACGCCTATCTCCCGCAACGGGAGAGGCGCATTTGGTCACGCCGCCTTCGCCGGCGCGGCGAGCGAAACCAGCGTGCGCAAAATCCCCGCGGCGCCCTTGAGGCGCTCGGCCGGGGTGTCCCATTCGTCGAAGAACACGACCTTCATATCCGGGCGCACGCGCGCGCCTTCGGGGTGCTTACCGATATAGGCAATGAGGCCTTCGGGGTTGGCGAAGACATTGTCGCGGAACGAGAGCACGGCGCCTTTCGGGCCGACCTCGGTGCGTTCGACGTTGGCGTGCCGGTAAGACGACTTGCGGCGCACCGGCTTTAGGGTGCTTCGGTCCATAGCTTCAATGCGCAATGGGCGGCAATGCGTGCAAAGTCGTTGTCGGTTGAGAGCATCGTGAGCTGGTGGCGAACGCAGAGCTGCGCCAGGAGCGCGGCGATCGTTCCGACCTGCACACCCGCGCGACGGCAAACATTCCGCAGCTCCGCCGCCCCAATGTGATCGTCGCGATCCGGCGCCAGAAGCGGGACCGCGGCAAAGCGCTCTAGAATTTGCGTCCGCGCTTTCGGTCCTGAAAAACCTTGCAGAAGCTCCTGGAGCACGAGGCCGGTCGTCAGCAATGTTTCGCCCGACTCGATGGCGCGCCGCAGCATGCGCACCGGTGCGGCGTCAGGCTGTGCGTCGCGCCGCAAGGCGAGAGACCAGACGCTGGTGTCGACGAACAGGCTCAATTGCGCGCTCGCCCGATCTTATAGTCGTAAGACTAGTCCCATTCGAGTTTGCCCATTAAATCGAGCAGGCGCTTTTGGCGCCTTCGCGCAATAAACTCCTGTAATGCCTTGGTGACAGCCGCCTTCTTGGTGCGCTCGCCGCTTACCGCCAAAGCAAGGTCGATAAGATCAGGATCGATCGAAAGATTCGTTGCCATCCGTTTTTCGCTTGTGTTCGCTTTGTGTGTGGATTTCCACACACAGTCTGACACAAAGAGAAAGAGCGCGCAACGGGACAGGTTTTCGCCAACCGCAAAGGCGAATTTTTCCTCACGCCGCCTCCGCCGCTTTCTCCGCAATCCCAACCAGCGTGCGCAAAATGCCCGCGGCGCCTTTGAGGCGCTCGGCCGGGGTGTCCCATTCGTCGAAGAACACCACCTTCATGTCGGGGCGCACGCGCGCGCCTTCGGGGTGCTTGCCGATATAGCCGATGAGGCCTTCGGGGTTGGCGAAGACGTTGTCGCGGAACGAGAGCACGGCGCCTTTCGGGCCGACCTCGATGCGCTCGACATTGGCGTGCCGGCATAGCGCTTTGATGGCGACGACTTGGAGCAGATATTGCACCTCCTGCGGCAGCGGGCCGAAGCGGTCGACCAGCTCGGCGCCGAAGGCCTCGATCTCGCGGTCGTCCTCGATTTCGGACAGCCGCCGGTAGAGCGCGAGCCGCACCGGCAGGTCGGTGACGTAATCCTCCGGAATGAGCACCGGCGTGCCGAGCGTGATCTGCGGCGACCATTTGTCGGCGACCGGCGCGCTGATGCCGGCCTTCAGGCTCATCACCGCCTCCTCTAACATTTGTTGGTAAAGCTCGAAGCCGACTTCCTTGATGTGGCC
>JBAUGC010000901.1:0-3954 GCA_049679485.1 Xanthobacteraceae bacterium | reverse complement strand
CAGGCTGAGGTTCAACTCGCCAAGGACATCACGGACAAGCTCGCGGATATTCCTAAGCGGATGACTTGCTGGTACCCGTGCCTCCGGCGACAGGTACGAAAACAGCTTGCCCTGATCTAAAAATGCGACCCGCATCCAAGCCCCCGCCGATTCGTGATAGAAAACTGAATCAGCAAACTCGCGCCGTGGCGAGAAGAGTTTTTCAGCGGACTGCTAGCTAGGCTCCACTCTTACCGTTTTCGAAGTCCCCGCAAAAGCCGAGAAAGAAATCGACGTTCTTATTTCAGGCGAAACCACCTCTCTTGGCTCTGAAGAGTTTGCCAACTCAGACGCGGAGATAAATGTTGAAAATATTCTTAGAGACGTACAATCGCGCGCCAAAGAGTTCATCAAAGACAAAATTGTCTCTCTGGATTGGGAGGAAATGCAGCAGTTAATTGCGGGACTATTGCGGGCAATGGGATATAAGACACGAATCTCACCTCAAGGGTCCGATCGCGGCAAAGATATTGTGGCTTCGCCGGACGGCCTCGGGCTCGAGCAGCCGCGTATAGTCGTGGAGGTGAAGCATCGCAACAATGAATCGATGGGCTCGCAGCACATACGCGGTTTTCTTGGAGGTCGTCACAAAGATGATCGCGGCCTTTATGTGAGTACAGGTGGTTTCTCGAAGGATGCAAAATATGAAGCGGATCGCGCCTCAATCCCACTTACTCTTATAGATATTGATGATCTCGTCGAGCTTGTGATCGAGTACTACGAGAAACTCGACTTAGCCACCAGGACCCTCTTGCCTCTCACCAAAATCTATTGGCCTTCCTGATCGTAATCTTACGTACTGCGAACCCACGGCTTGACTTCGCCGCGGAGCATTTTCTCAAAACCGTCACCGCGATCGATCATCGATTCCCGGCGTGGGCGGCTTGCTTTCACCTTCTCGCGCAGCGCGGCCGTTGCTGCAGCGTCGATCGCGAACGAGGCGCCGCGATCCGGCCTGAGCACGACGCCGTAATCGTCGTGCGCGGCGGCGACTGACACCTTGCCTTCGGTCACGTCGCGTTGGACGAGTTCGGGCTCGCGCTCGAGCGGATCGCCCCAGCCGCCGCCGCCAGTAGTGACGACGCGGACGATCTCGCCGGTGCGTACCGGCTCGCCGTCGACCAGGCCGCCGAGATCGTGCGGCTTGCCTTCAGCGTCAACGGTCACGCAGAACGGCGTGCCCGCCTTGCCGCCGTTGAGCCCATAACAGCCGAGCCGCACGCGGTCGGCGGTAACGATGGTGCGGCAGTCGACCAGCGCGCGGTAATGCTTGTCGTAGCCCAGGCCGCCGCGGCGCTTGCCGGCGCCGCCGGAATCGGTGCGCAACGCCAGCTTCTCTACCAGCAGCGGAAACCGCGTTTCGGTGAACTCGGCCGGCTGGTTGCGCGAGTCCGGCACGATGTGGATGGCGTCGTTGCCGTCGGCGTAGTAGCGGCCGCCGGAGCCGCCGCCCAACACTTCGCGGGACAGAAACGCCTTGCCGTTGCGATCGGTGCCATAGAAGCCCGTGTAGCGGATGGTCTCCTGATCCGCCGGCATCCGCCCTTGCGCCGCCTGCGCGACCACGCCGGCCAGCAGGCCGAGGCAGCGCAGCAGCACGAACGAGCGTGCGTTAGTAGCGGCCGGCCATTCCGGCGTGATCAACGTGCCTTTCGGCGGAAACACCACATCAAAGACTTCGCAAACGCCTTCATTGACGTGAATCTCCGCTGCGCGTTCCGGCGTATCGGCGAGGTTACGCAGGATCGGCGCGATCCATTTGATCAAGAACGCGCCGCCGGCGTAATCCGCCGGCCAGTTGATCGGGCCGGTCGATTGCGGATCGGTGCCGGTGAAATCAAGCGTGATGCGATCGCCTTTTTTGATCAGCGTCAGCGCGAGCTTGTGCAGCTTCGGATCGGTGACGCCGTCGTGCTCGACGTAATCTTCCCAGCGGTATTCGCCGTCGGCGATCTTCGGCAGGAGTTCGTTACGGAAAATGTCGCGGCAGGTGTCGAGGATCGCCTGGAAACACGCTTCCACGATTTCGCGGCCGAAGCGCTCGAATAGTTCCGCCATTCGGCGGGCGCCCATCAAACAGGCCTGCACCTCGCTGTCGAGATCGGCAGCGAGCGTTTCCGGCACCCGGGTGTTGCGTTTGATGATGGTGAAGACCGCGTTGTTGCGCACGCCGCAGTCGTAGAACTTGATCGGCGGCACCGCGAGGCCTTCTTCGAACACAGTGGGCGCCGTGCCGGGCATCGAGCCCGGCACTCGGCCGCCGATATCGTCGTGATGGCCGAACGCCTGGATGTAGGCGACGACTTCGCCCTGATGGAACACTGGTACCGTGCTGCACAGATCGGGCAAGTGGCCGATCGAGCCCTCGGTCAGATAGGTGTCGTTCATCAGAAACACGTCGCCGGGCTGCATGGTCTGCGGTGGAAAATCGCGCACCACGGCATTCGGCATGGCGGAGTAAGAGCGGCCGGTCAGCTTGCGGCAGTAGCGATCGAACAGGCCGACGCGGTAATCGTGCGCTTCTCGGATCATCGGCGAGCGTGCGGTGCGCTCGATTGAGTATTCGATCTCGGCCTCGATGGAATTAAGCGTGCCTTCGACAATTTGCAGGACGATCGGATCGACCTCGCGCTTGGGCAAAACCGGCGCGGTCGGCCACGGCCATTCCTTGGCATGCACATTCATCATGACGAAAGCCTCCGCAGGTTTCGTTTTATGCGGGCAATCCTGCATAATTTCCAGCCTGATTTTAACGCAAGACCGGAGGGTATCGTGACTTTGCCAGATTCAATCGCTGAACGTGCAAGACAGGGCGCCAAGGTCCGGCGTGATGTGCTCGGTGCCGCCTACGTCGACGCCCGCAATCAGCAGGCCAACCCGTTCACCCAGCACTTCATCGAATTCACGCAGACCCAGTGCTGGGGCAATGTGTGGCTGCGCGAAGGTCTTTCGCACCAGACCCGCAGCATGCTCAACGTCTGCATGCTTGCGGCGCTGGCGCGCTGGCATGAATTCGAAGTGCATGTTCGCGGCGCGCTCAACAACGGCGTCACCGCCGAGGAAATCGCCGAGATCCTGCTGCACACCGCCGTCTATGCGGGTATTCCAATCGCTTCAGAAGGATTTCGCCGCGTCGACAAGGTGATTGCCGATGTCGCAGCGGAGAAGAAGCGCTAGTCTGGGCCGCACTCACCTCGTTGAAGTCGTCCGCCCGTGATCGGAATTAATGGCCAAGGCCTTACTCGGCAGCCAGACCGAGCCGCAGCTTGCCGCGGTCGAGGTCGCGGCTCACCAAGCGCATGACTTGCGCCGAGACGTCGCCAAGAAGCGCGCGGTAGTGCGTCGTCGAGCGCGCCAGCATGTTGTAGATCACCACGGCCGGGATGGCCGCGATTAGCCCGAGCGCAGTCGCGAGCAAAGCTTGGGCGATGCCCGGTGCTACCACCGCCAGATTGGTGGTGTGCGCGTTGGAGATGCCGATAAAGCTGTTCATGATCCCCCACACCGTGCCAAACAGTCCGACGAAGGGCGCGGTGGACCCTATGGTCGCGAGCACGCCGGTGCCGCGCGATATCTTCCGGCTGTTTGCCAGTTCGATGCGCTCAAGCAACAAGGCGATGCGCTCTTTGAGTCCATCGCCATCCAGGTTCGCCGACAGCCGGATTTCCTGCACGGCCGCCTGCATGAGCTGCGAGGCGGCATCGGTTCCGTTGCGCAATTGCGCAGCGGCCTGGCCAAGCGTGGCGGCGCCGGCAAGGATGCGCTGTGCCCGGCGCACATGGCGGCGCGCAATGCGGACTTCGAGGCTCTTGGCGACAAAGACGGTCCAAGTGACGAGCGACGCAAACGCAAGACCGATGATGACCGCCTTTACGACGATATCAGCATTCAAAAACATGCCCCACGGCGAAAGAT
>JBAUGC010000900.1:0-6615 GCA_049679485.1 Xanthobacteraceae bacterium | reverse complement strand
GAACTGGAAGCCGGCACCATCGTCGGCGCCGGCACCGTGTCCAACCGCGATGTCTCGACGGGCGTATCGTGCCTAGCGGAACGCCGTGCCATGGAAGTTGCCGAATTCGGCGCCCCTCGAACGCCGTTCTTGAAGTTCGGCGATGTTGTGCGGATCGAGGGCTTCAACGCGGCTGGGAAAACCTTGTTCGGCGCGATCGAACAACGCGTAGCGCGATACGAGAACGCATCGTGACGAAAGATCGGATAGGAGAGCGGCAATGACGTTTCTGCGCAATATTTGGTACGTGGCCATGTGGTCGAAAGACCTTGAAGCTGACAAGCTGGTCGCGCGAAAGATTCTCAATACCCCTATGGTCATCTATCGCAAAGCCAACGGTCAGCCGGCGGCCATCGGTGACATCTGCCCGCACCGGTTTGCGCCTCTCCATATGGGCAAGCGGGTCGATGGCGACCGCATCCAATGCGCGTATCACGGTCTGGAGTTCGACAGCACCGGTGCTTGCACGAAGAACCCGCATGGCGCGGGTCGCGTTCCCACCATGGCGCGGGTCAAAAGCCATCCGATTGTCGAAAAGCACTCGCTGTTATGGATATGGATGGGCGACAAGCCGGCCGATCCAGCCTTAATACCGGATTTCTCGATGCTCGATGAGAACTCCGGACATCAAGTAAGCCGGCGCGACTGGCTGATGATGGATGCGAGCTACGAACTGATCACGGACAATTTGCTCGACTTAAGCCACACAGCCTTCCTGCACGACGGCATCCTGGGAAGCGCCGAGACGATCAAGGCCGATCTGACCGTCGAACAGAAGGGTGATACGCTGTTCGTCGCGCGCGCGGTTCCGAACGTGCCGATTCCGGGTTTCTTCGATCTCATGTTCAAGCGTGACGGCTGCCATGTCGACCTGTGGGCCGACATGCGCTGGGATTTGCCGGCTTGCCTCATGAACGATACCGGCGTCACCTTGCCGGGAGCGCCTCGCCGCGAGGGCACCGGCATCTATGGCATGCACTTCCTGACGCCGGAGACCGAGACGACGAGTTATTACCATTTCGCGGCCGTGCGTTGGAACCCCATCAGCTGGGGCGAACCTATAGACACCGAGATCCGCGAGAAGATTGCTGACCTGCGGCGCTACGCCTTTGAATTTCAGGACCAGGGCATCATCCGCGCGCAACAGGAAATGATGGTGCAGTTTCCGAATGAAACGCAAAAGCCGATCTTTCTGGAGACCGACGTAGGCCCCGCGCGCTACAAGCGTATCCTGGAGCATAAACTCAGTGAAGAGAAAGCATCACTGCAAGCTTAAGTTTCGCCTGGCCGGGATGTGCGCTTTTGCCGCTTCTGGGCGCCGGAATTCGTGGAAGATATGGTCAGACCGGTGTCCCATATCGAAGTGACATCGACCCATAAACTTGGCGTGCGAATGTTTTGTTGAGTTGCCGTGCGCCACTCTCAAGAAAACAAATCCGGCTTTTCTAAACGGTGTGCCTTTTCAATTCTGCTGGAAAGCGCCGCCTCCTAAAAGGAGAGGAATCGTGTCCAAGGACATCGTAACGAAAGACCATGGCAATTTGCGCGCCCGTGATGTGGAACGCTGTTCACGTGCCCGTATTTCGCTCTATCGATCCTGCGCGGTGCTGGCCGCATCCGCAGCGCTCTTCATCGGCCCTTTGGCTGGCGGCGCGGCAAGGTCCGAAGAGTTCAAAATCGGCTACGCCTTATCGCTGACCGGCCCGAATGCGGTGATCGGCAAGATCACGCTTGCAGGAGCGCAAGCCGGCATCGAGATGATCAACAGCACGGGCGGCATCGGCGGCATGAAGGCCGTTCTGGTCATCTGCGATGTGCAGTCCGTCGAACAGCAGGCCGTAATCTGCGCTCGCAAGCTCGCGCTGCAGGACAAAGTCAGCATCGTGCTCGGCACCGGGAGCACGCCGCAAACCCTCGCGATCATCCCGACGCTCGCCGCTGCGGGCGTTCCCCTCTTTTCCATCGCCTCGGGCTTGAGCACCTACAGCCCGGTCAAGAAATGGGTGTTCAAGGGCATTTCCGGTCAGGCCGACACCATTCCTCCCGAAGTCGATTACCTGAAGTCGAAAAACATGCGCCGTGTGGCGATGATCCATGACAACGGACCGCTCGGCTCCGACATCTCGACGATTTTCAAAGACAAGATAGCGGGGTCGGGAATCGAGATCGTCGACACGCAAGTTTATTCGCCGACCGATACGGACGTGACCGCCCAGGTCACACATATGCGATCGACCAATCCGGACGCGGTTCTAAACATAGCCATCACACCCCCCGCAGGCGCGCTCATCGTCAAGACCATGCTGCAGCTCGGCATGGAGCAACCGAACTTCGTCGGACAAAATTTACAAAGTGAAAGCTTTGCGAAACTTGCTGGCGATGCCGCCAGGACCGTCATCTTCCCCGCTTCGAAGGTGGTCGTGGAAGAGCTACCCAAAGACGATCCGCTTTACGCTAACGTCGCTGCCTTCCGGGCGCAGTTTGTCAAGTTGAACCCTGAGGTAAAGCCAAGCTCGCTGTCGCCTTGGCTCGTCGATGCGATGATCTTGGCACAAAAGGCCGCGGCGCCGCTTGGCGCCAAGGCGCTCGATAATGGCGCCCTGCGGGACGCCCTCGAGGGACTCAAGAAAGTACCCGGGATTCAGGGCATCTGGACATTCGGGCCGGACCAACACGGTTCCGACTTGCGTGACGGAATTATTCTCGTCAAATACGACGGTCAGTCGTGGGTCCCCGTGCACTAGGCGGGCGGGCGGCAGGATAGATCGTGGATTTCGTTGGCCTCGGCCAGACAGTTTTTGCTGGCGTCGCAAACGGAGCGCTCTACGCCTTCATCGGACTCGGCTTCGGGCTGGTCAGCCGCAGTACCGGCATCATCAACTTCGCCCAGGGCGAATTTGCGATGCTCGGAGCAGTGCTCACGGGACTATTCGCCGCACACGGCATCCCGATCGGCTTCAGTGTATTGCTCGCCGTGCTCGCTTGCGGCGTGGTCAGCGGGCTTTTCTACGTCACTGCGGTGCGCCACGCCGATAATGCGACCATGTCGCAACTGATCATCATGACGATCGGCCTTTCGATTCTCATTCGTGGGGCGGTGACGTCGGGGTGGGGCTCAGATCCGATTGCTGTTCCCGCATTTACCGGTAGCAGGCCGCTCAATCTGTTCGGCATTGCGATCCTTCCGCAAGCGCTCTGGCTGATTGGAGCGCTGGCGGTGGTGACGGTGCTGATGTGGCTCTTCTTTCAGTGCACGGTCGTCGGCCTGGCATTGCGGGCCGGCGCAGCGAACCCGCTTGGCGCCGCGTTCGTCGGCATCGACCATCGGCGCCTTGGCGCCTATTCGTTCGTGATCGCCGGCCTGCTCGGCGGCCTTGGCGGTGCGATTTGGGCGCCAATCGCGTTTGCGCAGGTCGACATCGGCATCGCACTCGGCCTGAAGGGATTTACCGCCGCAGCGCTGGGCGGCTTCGGCACCGCGTTCGGCCCTATTGCGGGCGGGGTCCTCTTCGGCCTCGTGGAAAGCTTGACGGCAGGCTTTGTTTCCTCCGCGTATCAGGAAGCGATTTCCTACGGTCTGCTGTTGTTCGTTCTCATTGTGCGGCCGCAAGGCTTGCTGGGAAAAATCAGACGCGATGGAACCGACAAACGCGCTGAAGAGATACTGTCTTCCGGCGTGATGGTGACACGCATTACGCGGCCGGACTTTATAAAGTTCGCGCTGACGGCAATTATTTTGCTTCTGCTCGGTAAGGTCCTGACCGCCGCGTGGCTGACGAGCGCCATCTTTGCCGGCATCATGGCCATCGTTGTGATCGGCCTTGTGCTGCTGACCGGCTACGCCGGGCAGATTTCGCTTGGGCAAGGCACCTTCATGATGATCGGCGCATATTCGAGCGGTTATCTGACGATGAAATCCGGTTGGCCGGCGATCGGCGCGGTCGCGTTCGGGATGGTGCTTGCGAGCCTCTTTGCGCTTGTCATCGGGCGCGCGATCTTTCGGCTGCAAGGTTACTATCTGGCGATGGCGAGCTTGAGCCTGCTGATGATCGGACAGACGCTCGCACGGGAATTGCCGAGCATCACTGGCGGCCCGAATGGCCTCGCCGGCATCCCGCCATTTGCGATTTTCGGTCACACGTTCTTTACGGATGAGCAATTCTACTACGTCGTCGTGGCGTTCTCGTTGTTGACGCTGGTCGGTGCGCTAAGCATCGCCAGATCACGCGTCGGCCGAGCGCTTCTTGCCATCCGGTCCGACGAACTTGCGGCGCGGGCCTGCGGCGCCGACGTCATGATGCTCAAGATCGGCAGCCTGGTTTTCAGCGCCGCCGCGGCGAGCTTGGCCGGCAGTCTCTACGTACATTATATCGGCATCGCCAATCCGCTGCCGTTCGGATTCGACGCAAGCATTTTCCAGATCATGGCGCTCACGCTCGGCGGCTTTCTGTCGCTTTGGGGCAGTTACGTCGGGTCCGCGATCGTGCTGGCTTTGCCATCGGTCATCGTCGCTGTTGGCGGAGCCTCCACCTCGCAATCCACGGCCGGACTGCAGTATCTCTGTTTCGGCCTGTTGCTCGTATGCGCGATCATGGCGCAAACCAACACACGTGGACGCCGCTTGCTCCTTGGATTCAAGGCGCTCACACCCTGGTCGGCCACTGCTCCGGCGTACGGCAAATGACGGCCCCTGTGGACACGCCGCTCCTCGACATTGAACAGCTTTCCGTGCAGTTCGGCGGACTGCGGGCGGTCGACGACGTTTCGTTTCACGTCGACGAAGGTGAAATCGTCGGGCTGATCGGTCCAAATGGCGCGGGCAAGACCACGATCTTCAATTGCGTTTCCGGCGTGATCAGGCCGACTTCGGGGATCATCAGGATTCGCGGCGAAACGGCCGGTTCGCTCGTCCCCGAACGGGCCTGCCGGTTGGGGATACTTCGCACATTCCAGAACGTTCGGCTGTTCGGCGAACTTTCGCTCCGCGAAAACATAATGATGGGCGCTTACCGGGCCGGCTCGTGCAGCATGGTTTCCGCCATGCTGCGCTTGGCAAGGCACGGCCGGCTCGAACGCGTCGCGGAGGCACGCGCCGACCTTTGGATGGAGCGCCTGGGTCTTTCGGCTTACGCAAATGCGCCCGCCATTGCGCTTCCACTCGGCCTGCAACGGGTGGCCGAGGTTGCACGCGCGATGACGGCCGAGCCGAGCATCGTGTTGCTCGACGAGCCAGGCGCCGGTCTCAACGCGGTCGAGAAACAGGGGCTTTCCGCTATTTTGCGCGATATCGCCGCCGAGACGCGCTGCGCGCTTCTTGTCGTCGATCACGACATGGCTCTGGTCATGGGATTGGTCAAGCGGCTTGTGGTCGTGGATTTCGGCAAACGGATCGCAACCGGCACGCCTGATGAAGTGGCGCGCAACCCGGCGGTGATCGATGCTTACCTGGGGGCCGCGTGATGCTGGAAATCCGCGGCCTTCATGCCGCCTATGGCAAGGTTTCGGTCCTGCACGGCATCAGTCTCGAAGTCGGTCAGGGAGAGTTCGTCGTTATCCTTGGCCCGAACGGAGCCGGCAAAAGCACCCTGCTCAAAACCGTCGCCGGCATTCACACACCGACAGCCGGCACCGTTTCCCTGTCGGGAAAACGGATCGACGGACTAAATGCCGCCAGCCGGATCCGTCTTGGGCTCGGCGCCATTCCCGAAGGGCGGCAGCTGTTCTCGGATATGACGGTACGGGAAAACCTGATCCTCGGCGCCTATGCGCGGCTTGGTCTGCAGATTCCAGCTTCGATCGAGCAGGACCTTGAAGAGGTCTTCAGGCTGTTCCCGCGGCTGCGCGATAGACAAAAGCAGATTGCCGGCAGCATGTCCGGCGGCGAAGCGCAGATGCTCGCCATTGCACGCGCGCTGATGGGCCGGCCGCGCCTGCTGTTGTGCGACGAGCCATCGCTCGGACTCGCGCCCTTGATCATTCGCGAGATGCTGACCGCGCTCAGTTCTCTGCGTGATCGGGGAATTACCGTTCTCATGGCGGATCAAAATGCGACGGCGGTGTTGCGTATGGCTGATCGCGGATACGTGCTCGATACCGGAAGAATTGTTGCCCACGGGAGCAGCGACGAATTGCTGCGCGATGACCGTTTGCACGCCGCCTATCTCGGCGGCGAGATGGCTCCGGCTTTGAATGACGCTACTGTAGCTTAATGAAGGGGCAGCGTCGGGCCGATTGCGTTTCTACATTGCCGGCCAATTAAAATGCGAGAAATAGAGACATGGGATACGCGGAAGGATTTGCGAAGCCGTTCCTCATTGGCGGAAACTGGAGCTTTGGAAACGGCCAGACATTTGAATCGATCAATCCTGCCGATGGCTCGGTTGCGGCAATTGTTGCCGAAGCCGGAGAGGCTGACGTCGATGCCGCAGTGGCTGCCGCCCGCGCTGCTCTGCAGGATCCCGCCTGGCGCGACCTGCCGCCCCACCGGCGCGCGCGCTTACTCAGTAAGGTCGCCGATCTGATTGATCGCGACGCCGAGCGGCTTGCCGGGTTGCAAACACAGGACAACGGCAAACC
>JBAUGC010000899.1:0-11718 GCA_049679485.1 Xanthobacteraceae bacterium | reverse complement strand
CTCCCGAGGAAGGTAACGAGAAATTTCCGCAATCGATCGGCGAGCCTCTGTTCGAACTGCCGCTGTCGGGCTGGTATTGGCAGGTCACGCGGCTCGATACGCCCAAACAGGATGTGCATTCCTCGCGGTCGGACACGCAGAGATCGGACGTGCATTCCTCGCGCTCCCTGTGGGATTCCAACCTTCCGCGCTTGCCCGAAACCAAAGACGATCCCGCCGCATCTGGCGGGTCCCGAAAAGGATACACGACGGGTCCCGAAGATGTGCGGCTGCGGCTGGTTGAGCGCAACATCGACCTCGGCGACGACGGGCGTTATCTGATCGCGGTCGCAGGAAACGCCTCCGAAATCGACGACGAGATGCTGAGCTTCGACCGCATCATCGGCGCGATTTTCGCGGGTCTTGCCGTCGCGCTGCTGATAACCACGGTTTTGCAGGTGCGCTTTGGTCTTGCGCCGCTGAAGCGAATTTCCGCGAGTCTCGCCGCGATCCGTTCCGGACGGGCCGAGCGTCTAGAGGGCGAATTTCCGGTCGAGATCGCTGCGCTCGCGCGTGAGACCAATGCGCTGATCGACGCCAATCGCGAAATCGTCGAGCGTGCGCGCACCCATGTCGGCAATCTTGCCCACGCGCTCAAGACGCCGCTGTCCGTCATTGTCAATGAGGCGGCGGCGCGGGGCAATGATCCGCTGGCGCAAAAGGTCCTGGAACAGGCCGACATCATGCGCGATCAGGTGGCACGACAGCTGGAGCGTGCGCGGCTCGTGGCGCGTTCCACCGTAGTCGGGACGCTGATCGACGTTTCGCCTGTCGTGACCGCATTGGCGCGCACTATGGAGAAGCTTCATCGCGACCGGGACATCGCTATCGCCGTCGATGTACCGGAACACGCGCGCTTTCGTGGCGAGCAACAGGACCTTGAGGAAATGATCGGCAATCTCGTCGACAACGCCTGCAAGTGGGCGCAATCGCGGGTCGCCATTGAAGTCGCAGCAGAGGGCCGCGCCAGCGATGCCGAGCCGAAAGTGCGCGTCATAGTCGACGACGATGGGCCGGGACTTTCACCCGCCGAACGCGAGCAGGTAGCGCTGCGCGGCCAACGGCTCGACGAGAGTAAGCCCGGTTCCGGACTTGGTCTCTCCATCGTCATCGAGTTGGCGAGCCTCTATGACGGCGTGCTGACGCTTGGCACCGCGCCGATCGGCGGTTTGCGCGCCGAACTGGCACTGCCAGGCGGGTAGAGTTACCGCGCCAGCGGGTTGACGTCGAGCAGGGTCGCGCCAGCGGGCGCACAGAGTTTCGCCGCAATCGTTTGGCCGATGAGGTCGTGGTAACCGGCGGATGTTATCCCTGCCGGCTCGTGCGTGTGAGGGCGGCATGCCGGCGATCAGATTTGTCACATTGGCGCTGGTGGGGGTGAGCATGGCGGCCTGCTCGCCAGATCCCGGACCTCGAGAGGTCGGCGGCACTGCGGCCGGCGACGCGATCGACAACGCGCTCGGCGGCCTTTTTGGCAATCGCAGCGGCGCCGCGCTCGACGACGAGGATAGTCGTCGCGCTTACCAGGCGGAGATGCAGGCTTTGGAACTGGGTCCTTCGGGAGTGCCGGTACCCTGGCGCAACCCGAACTCGGGACGCTACGGCAACGTGGTCCCGGGTCCCGTTTATGAGCGTAACGGCATTCCGTGCCGGCAGTTTACCCATGCGATCTACGCCGAGGGCCGGCCGCAGATCGGGCGGGGTACCGCCTGCCGCAATCCGGACGGGACCTGGACGATTGTGGGATAACCGTTCGGCGGTCTTTTGATAGTCGTTAAGAGAGATATGGCTGCGCCAGCGCAAAAGCGGGGCCACATGAGCCTGAATTTCCGAGGTTTTGCGTAACTCCTTCTTAAGCGCGGCTTGACTAAAAAGTGTGCGGTACCCTTCGGGCGAATTGGTGCGTCCGAAAGTGGTGCGCCCAAGACTGGTGTGCCTATGACGAGCGGCGGGCCGGCCGTCGAACGGTTGCGCGACTACCTTCAGAACCTCACACCAGAGGCGCAGGGCTTGCTGGTTGGCGAGCTGGAACGCGCTATCCTGCGCGGCGAGGAAGCCGCCGGCAGCGAACTTATCCTGCAGGAATTACGCCGCGCGATCCGCGCCGCCGGACAGCCAGTCGCCCGCATCGGCGACGTCGGGCGGCTGTTCTTCGCGCCGCTTGAGCCTTTCCTCATCGACGATGCTGCCGATCATAAGCGCCTTGGGCGCATGGCGCGCGTGTCGCTGCCGCCGATCTGGGACTGGTTGGGCCGCGACCTGATCCCCGCCGAGGTCAAGGCGTTGAGCGAAGATATCAATCGCGCTTTGTATAACGATGATCGGGTCAAGGCTGAGCAGCTGACGCGGGCTCTGCACGACCGGGCGATCATGCGCATCCGCGAAACCGTGGCCGCGGTGACAGGCGACGACAAAGCGCGCCGGCGCCTGGCCGTTCAAGTCGGCACGCCTCGGGCACTCGACGATCTCGGAACGCTCGCCGCCATCCTCGGCAACCGTGATGCCCTGGCCGAATTGGCGCGGCGGCTGCCGAGCCACATCCGCGCGCTCGAGCGTGAGCACGTCGATACCGTCCAGGCCTGGCTCGATGTGCCAACCGCAAAGAAGGCATCTGCGGCGGTCGCTATAAATAAAGCGGACCCATTGCTTTACGGTTTGGTCCTCGTCTTAGGCCGGCTAGCGGCACCGTGGCAGCTCGTCCGCATCGCGACGCTGGTCGCCGAGACTGACGACACCACCCGCATCGCCGAGACGCCCTGGGCGGTTACCGTCACCATCGTGCTCGGCGAAATCGATTGCCTGGTCGGCGAACTGCGCGCGGAGCTCAAAGCGCACCGACCGGTCACTTCGCTGCTCAAGGCCATCCACGACGCGGTGCGCGGCGTGCGGACGGAAATGGACCTCTCGGTCGACTCACTGTGGAGCCGTCAGCTGGTCCACATCCGCACCGAAGTCTCCAATTTGCTGAAAGCCGAAATCGAGTCGGCGCCAGGCCACGTGCGCCGGCTCTTGCGGCCGCGGCCGGTCAAGGAAATAGCACCCGGGTCCATGCTCGACGCCATCGACGTGAATGACACTGAGATGCTGGTCGAATTCGTGGGCGCTTGCCGCAACTATGCAAGCGAACTCGCCGTCAACGAAGCAACCACGCGAAGCTTTTCCGAACTGCAACACTACCTTGAAACCGGCACCAAGGTGCTGCTCGACGCGATGCGTCATGCCGGCGATGCTGACCGACCCTTCCGGCAATCGCAGCTCGATGCCGCGATTCGTTTTTGCCGAATTGTGTTTGGACCGGACTATGCCGGGCTGTTGGTGAAGGCGGCCGAAATTGCGATCCAGTCGGCCACGGCAGAGCGCAAATCGGCGCGCGCTTAACCCGCGTCCGGATGACCGTGTGCGGTTATTGCCGCATCGCGCGCAATTGCCGCGCCCATGCTCCCATTGCCGCCGCAATGGCGCCGTGATGATGTAACCGCGCGGCTCGGTGGCGTGCCGCTCCCAAGCTGCGGCTTCCCCGTTCCGCGGATGAATGATGACCATGATTCTGTGGTGCATATTCGCGTTGATGACGGCCGCGGCTATCTTCGCGGTGGCGTGGCCGTTGGGGCGACCGCCGAGGAAGCTCGGCGGCGGCAGTGACCTCGTTGTCTACAAGGATCAGCTTCAGGAAATCGACCGCGACCGCGCGGCCGGCCTGATCGGTGAAGCGGAAGCGGAGACCGCAAGGCTTGAGGTGTCACGTCGGCTTCTCGCCGCGGCCGACACCCAGCCGCCCAGCGCTCCCGCTACGTCTTCGCCGCCGATGCTGCGGCGGCGCCGCGCGGTGGCGATCGCGGCACTGATCATTTTACCGTTCGGCCCGCCAAGCCTTTACATCGCGCTTGGCTCGCCAAATGTTCCATGGGAACCTGCCTTCGCTCGCGTCAATACTTCTCAGGGCCGCGAATCGATCGGCAGTCTGGTCAGCAAAGTCGAGGCCCACCTCGCCAGCAATCCCAACGACGGTTCCGGCTGGGAAGTGATCGCGCCGGTCTATATGCGGCTCGGCCGCTTCGACGATGCCGTCGCGGCGCGAAGAAAATCGCTGGCGCTCAACGGCGATAACGCTACCCGGCAGGCTGATCTCGGCGAGGCGCTGACCGCCGCGGCCGATGGCGTCGTAACCGCCGACGCTAAGGCTGCGTTCGAACGCGCCGTTACACACGATCGGCGCGAAGCGAAGGCTCGATACTTTCTCGGCCTCGCGGCCAAGCAGGATGGCGACGTCGTGCAGGCGAGGACAATATGGCGCGCGCTCCTTGCTGACGCCCCGGCCGGCGCTCAGTGGACCAAATTTGTTGGCGATGCGCTCGCGCGTGCAGGCGGCGAACCGATTTCCGCGCCCGGACCGAGCACCGATGATGTAGCGGCTTCGGCCGACATGAGTGACGAGGCGCGCCGCGGCATGATCCGCGGGATGGTCTCCCGTCTCGCCGGTAGGCTCCGCGACAACGGCGCCGATGTCGAAGGCTGGTTGCGGCTCGTGCGGGCCTATACGGTTCTCGGCGACCGCGATAAGGCCAGGAGCGCTGCGGCCGACGCCAAGCAAGCGCTTGCTGAGCATCCCGACCAGATCAAACGGATCGACGATCTGGTCAAAGGTCTTGGGCTCGAGGGCTGACAGGCGGAAATCATGCCGGGAAAACGATACTCATGACGCGCAAGCAGCGGCGCCTGGTGCTGATCGGCGGCAGCCTTGGCGTGCTGGTCGTTGCCGTTGCGCTTATGCTCAACGCGTTCCGCGATTCTATCGTGTTCTTCAATTCACCGAGCGACGTGGCTGAGAAACATGTAGGTCCCGGCACACGCATCCGGCTTGGCGGATTGGTGAAAACCGGCAGCCTCGTGCGCAGTGACAACCTGAAAGTCCGTTTCGACGTGACCGATGGTAACCACGAGATGGCGGTCGCATACCAAGGCGTGCTGCCCGATTTGTTCCGCGAGGGGCAAGGGGTCGTGGCCGAAGGCGCGCTCGATGGTTCAGGCATATTCAATGCCGACACGATTCTCGCCAAACACGACGAGACCTACATGCCCAAGGAAGTTGCCGATGCCTTGAAGAAGACCGGGCATTGGAAGGACGACTACGGACAGCGGGCGGCGATGCCGGCCGCGGGAGCCGCGAAGTGATTGCCGAACTCGGCCACTACGCATTGATGCTGGCGCTGGGCTTGGCCGTGATCCAGGGCTCGATGCCGATCGTCGGCGTGCGCAGCAATGATCCGGTGCTCATGAGCATGGCGGCGCCAACGGCGCTGGCCCAGTTTGCGTTCGTCGCTATGGCCTTCGGCGCGCTCGCCGTCTGTTACGTCACTTCCGATTTCTCGGTGCTCAACGTCTACGAGAATTCAAACTCGGCGATGCCGTTGATTTATCGGCTCACCAGCGTTTGGGGAAACCACGAAGGCTCCATGATGCTGTGGGTCTTCATCCTCACTCTGTTTGGCGCTCTAGTCGCCGCCTTCGGCACCAATCTGCCGCTTGGTCTCAAAGCCACTGCGCTCGCGGTGCAGGCCTGGATTGCCGCTGCCTTTCATCTGTTCATTCTCGTGACGTCGAATCCGTTTCTGCGCATTGCCGATGCGCCGTTCGAGGGCCGCGATCTTAATCCGGTCCTGCAGGATCCGGGCCTCGCGTTTCATCCGCCGCTGCTCTATCTCGGCTATGTCGGGTTCTCGATAGCGTTTTCGTTCGCAATCGCAGCGCTGATCGAAGGCCGCATCGATGCCGCCTGGGCGCGCTGGGTGCGGCCGTGGGTGCTCGGCGCATGGATGTGTCTGACGCTCGGTATCGCCGGCGGTTCGTACTGGGCTTATTACGAACTCGGCTGGGGCGGTTACTGGTTTTGGGATCCGGTTGAAAATGCCTCGCTGATGCCGTGGCTCGCCGGGACGGCGTTACTGCATTCGGCAGTCGTGATGGAAAAGCGCGGCGCGCTCAAGGTCTGGACCATCCTGCTCGCGATTGTTGCCTTTTCGCTTTCGCTGATCGGTACGTTTCTGGTTCGCTCGGGTGTGCTCACGTCGGTGCACGCCTTCGCCACCGATCCGACGCGCGGCATTTTCATCCTCGCCATTCTGATAATCTTCATTGGCGGTGCGCTGTCGCTGTACGCTTGGCGCGCGCCGCTCCTCAAACAGGGCGGTCTGTTCGCGCCGATCTCGCGCGAAGGTGCGCTGGTTTTCAACAATCTGTTCCTCACAGCGGCCTGCGCGACCGTTTTCGTCGGCACGCTTTACCCGCTTGGACTCGAGGCTTTGACCGGCGCCAAAATTTCGGTCGGGCCGCCGTTCTTCAACGCGACATTCGGTCCGCTGTTCGTTCCGCTGCTGTTGGTCATGCCGTTTGGGCCGCTGCTCGGATGGAAACGCGGCGACCTTCTCGGCGCTGCCCAGCGTTTGATGGCGGCGGCGATGCTCGCCGCGGTCGCCATTGCGGCGAGCTTCGCGCTACTGCGCGGCGGTCCGGTGCTGGCACCGTTCGGGGTCGGCCTTTCGATCTTCGTCATGGCCGGCGCCATCGTCGACATTGCCGAGCGGACGATGATTCTCAGGATACCGCTCGGCGCGGCGTTGCGGCGCGCTGCCGGGCTTCCGCGTTCAGCGTGGGGCACTGCTTTCGCCCATTTCGGCATCGGCGTGACGCTTATGGGCATCGTTGCCGTGACGGCTTGGGGAAGCGAGCGCATCGCCGCGCTAAAGGTCGGCGAGACCGTAGACTTGGCCCACTATCGGCTCACGTTCGAAGGCTTGTTCAATCGCCCCGGACCGAACTATCGCGAGCTCGTTGGGCGCTTCATCGTGCGCCGGACCAACGGCGATTTGCTCGGTATCATGGAGCCGAGCCGGCGCACCTTCCCTGCTCGCAATATGGCGACGACCGAGGCGGCGCTGATGCGGCGCGGCGTGAGCCAGCTTTATCTGTCGCTCGGCGATCCGAATCCTGACGGCACGGTTCCTGTGCGTCTGTACTTCAAGCCGCAGGTGCTGATGATCTGGCTCGGCGCCGTGATCATGTTCGTTGGCGGCGCCCTGTCGCTATCCGATCGGCGCCTGCGCATTGGCGCCCCGCGGCCGTCGAAGGCTCAGGCGGCGCTGCAAGCGGCGGAGTGAACTGCGTGAGAAATTCGCCCGCAATCACGCCGCTCAGGTCGTTGTTGGCCGCGCTGATTTTGTTGTTTGTGGCGGCGTTGCCGCTGCGCGCGGTTGAGCCCAGCGAGATGCTCGCGGATTCAAACCTCGAAGCCCGCGCGCGCACGCTGTCGAAGGAGTTGCGATGCATGGTGTGTCAGAATCAGTCGATTGACGATTCCGAGGCGCCGCTCGCCCACGATCTGCGGGTGCTCGTCCGCGAACGGCTGAAGGCCGGCGACAGCGATACGCAAGTGCTCGATTTTCTGGTCGCTCGTTACGGCGAATTTGTGCTGCTGCGGCCCCGCTTTGCCTGGCACAACGCCGCTCTGTGGGGCGTACCTCCAGCCGTTTTGTTGATCGGGATCGTGGCGATTGTTGTTGTGATCAGGCGCCGCCGGCAGGTGCCGGCGCCTGAAACGGTCAATCTAACGGCAGCCGAAGAAGCTCGATTGTCGGAATTATTGCGGCGGCAGGGCTGAGCGTGAGTGAGTAGCGTCGTGTTTCGTGCCGCACTTTGCCGTTAATCGGCGCCGTGGAAGTTCCCTCCCACATTACAAACTTTTAATCGGCCCGACAGCGCGCGGTAAGGCGGACCGCCCCACATTGCGCGTTACGTTTGGGGCTTCGGGCTTCACCGTAGCGAGACGGTCAACCGAGTTGGAGACAATGATGAACGGTACTACACAACGCCCAGGCCGCATTCTATCCATGCGGCGTATCGGGCTCTTGGCGACAACTATCGCCGGCCTCGGCGCAGCGGCTTTCTTCGTCGCGCCGAACCTGGCGCCTGATGCCGCGTTCTTCGCGGCCCCGGCGCATGCGCAGAACCTGTCGCAACAGGCTCAGCAACTTCCGCAGCGTCCCGTCGGCTTCGCCGATATCGTCGCCAAGGTAAAACCGGCAGTGATCTCCGTACGCGTGAAGATGGAGCAGGACGTTACTCCCAGCGCCGGGATGAGCGATGACGAGATGCCTTTCCCGCCCGGCTCGCCGTTCGAGCGCTTCTTCAAACGCTTCGGCATGCCGAACGGTGAAGGCCGCCACCAGGTCATTACCGGTCAGGGTTCTGGCTTCTTCATTACCGCTGACGGCTACGCCGTGACCAACAATCACGTGGTGCAAAAAGCCGAGAATGTGCAGGTCACGACCGACGATGGCAAAATCTACACTGCCAAAGTCATCGGCACTGATCCGCGCACCGATCTTGCGCTGATCAAGGTGGACGGCAAGGACTTCCCTTATGTAAAGTTTGCCGACAGCACGCCGCGGATCGGCGATTGGGTGCTCGCGGTCGGCAATCCCTTCGGACTCGGTGGTACCGTGACTGCTGGCATCGTTTCCGCCCGCGGCCGCGATATCGGCGCCGGCCCGTACGACGACTTCATCCAGATCGACGCGCCGGTTAACAAGGGCAATTCCGGCGGCCCGAGCTTCGACGTTGATGGCAATGTCATCGGCGTCAATACGGCGATCTTCTCGCCGTCAGGCGGCTCGGTCGGTATTGCCTTCGATATCCCTGCGGACACGGTGAAGACCGTGATTGCGCAGTTGCGCGACAAAGGCAGCGTCACCCGTGGCTGGATCGGCGTCCAGATCCAGTCGGTCACTCCCGACCTCGCCGACAGCCTCGGCTTGAAGAAGGCCGCCGGTGCTCTCGTCTCCGAACCGCAGCCAAACAGCCCTGCGGCCAAGGCCGGAATCGAAAGCGGCGATGTCATCACCGCGGTTAACGGCAAGTCCATCGCCGATGCACGCGAACTTGCTCGCAAAATCGGGACGATGGCGCCGGGAGTGTCGGTCAAGCTCGATCTGTTCCGTCAGGGGCAGGAGAAGAGCGTCGACCTCACGCTCGGCACGCTGCCCAGCGAACACCAGGCCGCAAACCAGCAGAACGACCACCAAGGCTCAGACAACGCCATGCCGAAACTCGGCTTGACGCTGGCTCCGAGCAGCCAGGTGTCCGGCGGGTCTGAGGGCAACGGCGTGGTCGTCACCTCGGTCGACCCTAACGGCGTTGCCGCCGATCACGGCTTCCAGGTTGGCGACGTCATCCTCGACGTTGGTGGCAAGTCCGTCACGAATCCAGGCGATGTCCGCAAGCAACTTTCCGAGGCGCGTAAAGAGGGCAAGCACGCCCTGTTGTTTCGGGTGAAGTCGCATGAGGGCACGCGTTTCGTCGCACTGCCGCTCGGCACCGCTTGATCGGTAATGGGGCGATCCGCCGGCATCCGTCGCCCCCGCTGGCGGGCGTACCCGGGGGACGGGCCGTAAGGTCCGTCCCCGCCTAACACCACCTCTGCGTCCCGGCACCCGTCGCCCCCGGCCGGGGAGCAGCGGTCGAGGGGGTGGCGGGTAAGCCTCGCCACCCTCTCATTTTACTTTAGCGGTGACGCAGACCCGGATTGAGGCGGCGACGATATTGCCGGGAGTAGTTGGAGAGGCGATATGATGAGCCAATATGATCCGGCGATAGGCAGTCCGTCTGGACCGCCAGCCAGCCTCATGAGCACAGCGGCACGCATGCGCCTTCTCATCATCGAGGACGACCGCGAAGCCGCCGACTATCTGGTCAAGGCCTTCCGCGAAGTCGGCCACGTCGCCGACCGGGCAACCGACGGAGAGGAGGGTCTCGCCCTTGCGCTCGACGGTCAGTACGACGTGATGATCATCGACCGCATGCTGCCGAAAATGGACGGGCTGTCGATCATTGGCGCGTTGCGCGGCAAGTCGGTGGAAACGCCCGTGCTGATCCTTTCCGCACTCGGCCAGGTCGATGACCGGGTCAAGGGATTGCGCACCGGCGGCGACGACTATCTCGCCAAGCCCTACGCCTTCTCGGAATTGCTGGCACGCATCGAGGCACTGGCGCGCCGCCGCGGCAGTCGCGGCGAAGAGACCCTCTATCGGATCGGCGATCTCGAACTCAACCGGCTGTCGCACGAAGTCAAACGCGCCGGTCAGGAGCTGCAATTGCAGCCGCGCGAATTTCGCCTGCTCGAATATCTGATGCGCCATGCCGGCCAGGTCGTCACCCGCACCATGCTCCTGGAAAACGTCTGGGATTATCATTTTGACCCGCAGACCAACGTCATCGACGTGCACATTTCGCGGCTGCGTTCCAAGATCGACAAAGGCTTCGCCCAGCCGCTTCTGCACACCGTGCGCGGCGCCGGATATATGATCCGCGAGGAGTCGAAGTAAAAATTCTGCGCGCCGTTGCGGGCTTGCGAATTCAGCTTGCCGGTACGGGCTCGTTCTTCGACTCTGCGAGTACGCCGCTTGCCAGTAGCGCGTCGATCTTGTCCTGCGGAATATTCCATCCGCGCAGTACGGTTCGTGTGTCGGCGCCAATTTCCTCCGGCGCCGTTGGCCGGGCGGCCGGCGTTCGTGAAAAACGAGGAGCGGCAGCTGGCTGTGTCACCCCGTCGACGTCGACAAACGAACCGCGGGCGACGTTGTGCGGATGATGCGGGGCCTCGGCCATGGAAAGGACGGGTGCAAAACAGGCATCCGTTCCCTCCAGTAGCGCACACCACTCATCCCGGGTCTTTGTCTTGAAGAGCTTTTCGAGCTTGCCGCGCAGCTCCGGCCCTTCGTCGGTCGTGTACGGCAGCCCCAGGCATTCGAACAGCACTTTGCGGAATTTCAGCTCGATCGCGGCGACAGAAACGAACCGCCCGTCGGCGCATTCGTACACATCGTAGATCGCCGACCCGGAATCGAGCAGGTTGGTTCCACGCTCGAGGCTGTGCTGGCCCGCGGCGTACAACCCGTAAAACATCGTCATCAGCGAGGCCGCGCCTTCGGTCATTGCCGCATCAACGACTTGGCCTTTGCCGGATCGCTGCGCTTCGAGCATGGCGCAGGCCATGCCGAAGGCGAGATAAAGCGCGCCGCCGCCGAAATCGGCGACCAGATTGAGGGGCGGCGTCGGCTTGGCTCCGGCGCGGCCAATGGCGTGCAGGCCGCCGGCCAAAGCGAGATAGTTCAGGTCATGACCCGCGGCTTGCGCCAGCGGCCCAGTCTGCCCCCATCCGGTCATGCGCCCGTAAACCAGGCGCGGGTTGCGTGCCAGGAGAACATCGGGGCCAAGCCCGAGCCGTTCCATGGTGCCCGGCCGGAATCCTTCAATCAGGCCATCGGCATTTGCCGCGAGATCCGCTGCGAGCGCAATGCCTTCGGGTTGTTTCAGATCGACCGCGACGGATGGGCGCGAGCGCACCAGCAATCCGAAGCGTGTCGGAATGGCGATTCCGAGATCGCTTGAGGCAATGCGATCAACGCGAATGACGCGCGCGCCGAGGTCGGCGAACAGCATCGCCGCCATCGGTCCGGGCCCGATACCGGCGAATTCAACAATACGGAAGCCTGCGAGCGGTCCCATCTTTCCATCCGGAATACTGCGCGAAGACGACAGTCTAGTTTAAGGCAAGGTCGATCCCAGCAAAGCTGCGCCTCCGAAGATCGCAGCCGAACCGAAAGCGGGGAGCAATGACCGTATAGC
>JBAUGC010000898.1:0-2434 GCA_049679485.1 Xanthobacteraceae bacterium | reverse complement strand
CGACCCCTCCGGTCCGTGATTCCAGGAGCACCGTACCGGCACCGTCGTGCCGGGCGCGTTCTCTTGCCGCCATCAGCGTTTGAGTCGATTCGGAATCCAACAGCTCCTTCAGCCAGGCGTGCTGGTCCCCAGTGAAGGCCATGAACACCTTCTCCGGAAGCCCGTAGCCACCGATGATATTCACGATCAGGAGTTCGGCACTATCGTCCTTCGCCCGACGAGCGGCATAATCAATGGCGCGATCGGAGCCCTCTGATCCATCCACTGCCACGAGGATACGATTCATCTTCAACACTTCCCTCTGCTCCCTCGCGACACGTGGTCACCAAGCTTTGGCGTTTCTGCTGCTTACGCCTCGATCAAAACCTTGAGCGCGTGGGTCTTCGCGGCCGCGCCGAAGGTCTCATAAGCCTCTAAAATATCGGCAAGCTTGAAACGATGGGTGATCAATTGTTTGGGATCGATTTTGTGCGCCTCGACGGTCTTAAGCAGCATCGGCGTGGTGACGGTGTCAACCAGCCGCGTCGTGATTGAGATATTGCGGTCCCACAGCCGCTCCAGATGCAAGTCGGCCTTGACGCCATGGACGCCGATATTGGCAATGATGCCGCCGGGCGCGACAATGTCTTCACAGGTGAGAAAGCTCGCCGGTACGCCGACCGCCTCGATGGCGGTATCGACGCCGCGGCCGCCGGTCATCGTCATGATCTTATCGACTGCCTTGCCGTCTTTGTTGTTGATGACACTCGTTGCGCCGAACCGCGCGGCCATTTGCAGACGATTGTCGTCCATGTCGACAACGATGATCTGGGCCGGCGAATAAAATTGCGCCGTGAGCAGCGCCGCAAGCCCAATCGGACCAGAGCCGACGATCGCGATGGTCGAGCCGGGCTCGACTTTGCCGTTGAGCACACCGCATTCGAATCCGGTCGGCAGGATATCGCTGAGCATGACCAGCGCATCTTCTTCGGCGCCTTCGGGAATGTGGTAGAGGCTTGTGTCGGCGAACGGGATGCGGACATATTCGGCCTGCGTGCCGTCGATCTTGTTGCCGAGGATCCAGCCGCCGTTGACGCAATGCGAGTACATGCCGCGCCGGCAATAATCGCATTTGCCGCAGGACGAGATGCACGACACGATGACGCGGTCGCCGGGATGGAACGCGGTTACGGCCGCGCCGACTTTGTCGACGATACCGACACCTTCGTGGCCGAGAACGCGGCCTGCGCTGCAGGTCGGCATATCGCCTTTTAGGATGTGAAGATCGGTGCCGCAGATCGTGGTTTTGACGATCTTGACGAGGGCGTCCGTCGGCTCGGCAATCTTCGGTATCGGCCGCTCTTCGACTGCTTTCTTTCCGGGGCCGTTGTAAACGAGCGCCTTCATTTTTCTCTCCTTCAATCGGAATGACTCCAGTTTAATCTCGTCATCCGGCGCGCGAGGGCATTGATCTGGGTCAACGCGCTCAAAAGCTACAAGTCGGATAATCCCGGCACAGGGAAAGCTTAGCCTATAATACTTAGAAGCATCGCTGCTTGATCTGAATCAACGCGCTCATGAGGGCACGCAGATATTGTGTCATCCAATCCTCGACTGCAGTCCGTCTTAAACATTGCAGGTGGTGCTTCCATGCTTCGATCTTGGTTGTGGGCTGTCGCAATAAGCGCAAGTCTAGCGGCGCCGTATTCTGTCCAGTCTGTCCGTGCTGCCGTGTCCGCACAAGGCGGCGGCACGACGGCGGTTGGTGAAGCCGGCAGCGCCGCGCCGGCCATGCAACTCGCCGCCGGTAGGGGTGGTGGAGGGGGCGGTCGGGGCGGCGGTGGCGGCAGAGGGTTCGGAGGCGGAGGTGGGGGCAGAAGCTTCGGAGGCGGCGGAGGCGGCGGCAGAAGTTTCGGAGGCGGCAGAGATTTCGGGAGTGGCGGAGGTATGCGCGCAGTGACTCCCGGCGTGGCCGGCTCCCGGTTCGGCACTCCCGGCGTGGCCAGCCCAGAGCTCGCGACTCCCGGTACAACCGGTTCTCGGTTTGCTACTCCCCAAGGCCCGGCGACCGTCAGGCCAGGGATCGTCGTGCCGGGCCGTGTTTATGCGCGCCATGGTGTGTACGGTTCAGGCGCGAACTATCCACGCTATCGCCATCGGCGCCGCGGATATGCCTATTACTATGGCGGCTGGTGGTATGCCTACCCGTGGTGGACTGAGAACGGGCCCTATTACTATGGTGGCGACTGCGGATATTTGTCCAACGTCTGCGCTTCGCAATGGGGGTACGACACCGACGGTTATTACAGCTGTATGAGCTATTACGGCTGCGACTGACGCCGATCGCAATGGAGCATCATGATCAAATCGCTGATCATTGCCGGCATGATTGCCGGATTGAACGCGCATCGGCTCAAAATATCGATGCGGGCAAGACGCAATATCAGTCCAGTTG
>JBAUGC010000897.1:0-3496 GCA_049679485.1 Xanthobacteraceae bacterium | reverse complement strand
CCCCTGGGCCGACGCGCATCCCGAGTGAGACCGTAACGGCCGGTGCGGCCTTTTTCGGAAATAGCAAGGCTGGTCCGCAGTCAGGGAGGACTGCGCCTTGGGTGATTTCGCTCGGTCGATCACATTCATCGCGATCTACGGCGTGTCCTACGGCATGGTTCTATTCCTAATCTCCGTCGGCTTGGTGCTGACGATGGGATTGATGCGGATCGTGAACCTTGCCCACGGGGCATTCGCCGCGATCGGAGGCTATCTCTGCGTCTATCTGATGACCGCCTGGCACCTGCCATTGCTGCTCGCGGCAGGGGCCGCCACCGCGCTGGTCGCAGTATTCAGCCTGTTCGTCGAGCGGGCGGTGTACACCAGGATCTACAATGCTTCCGAGCTCAATCAGGTGCTGCTGACGGTAGGCCTGCTCTTCGTTACGGTGGCCGGGCTGAATTTCTTTTTTGGTCCAAACATTCTACCGAGCAAATTGCCACCGTTTCTCGATGCCGATGTCCAACTGCTCGGCCGTGCTGTTCAGGTCTACAGGCTTTTGGTCATCGGTCTCGGCGCGCTGATCGTTCTCTTGCTTTGGTTTGTCTTCGACCTGACCAACTTCGGCGCGCTGCTGCGCGCGGCGGTCGACAATCGGAGTATGGCTGAAGCAGCGGGCATTGATGTTGATCGGATATTTTCCCTCGCCTTTGCGCTCGGCGCCGGGCTCGCGGCATTCGGCGGCGCAATGGGCTACGGCATGCTGCCGTTGGAGCCGCTCTATCCTTTCAAATACCTCATCTTGATTATGATCGTAGTGGCGTTGTCGAATTTCGGCGACATGAAGAGCGCCGCGGTCGTCGCGATCGCTGTTGGCATCGTCGATACCGCCGGTCGTTATCTGTTCCCGGCGCTCGGCGCTTTTTTCGTCTACGCCTTTCTCATTGGTTATCTGTCGCTGCGCGTGCGACGCGGCTTGCTTTGGGGACGCGCGTGAGCCACCCGCCCTCGTTCTTCAATCCGGCGGCTCGCGACCGCATCGGCTGGTCGGAGGGGCTGTTCTGGTTACTCCCTATCGTTGCTTTTTTCGGATTTCCCGGTGACCTTGTCTTTGCGACGCAAGTACTGGTGATGATGCTGTTGGCGATGTCGCTTGGGCTGGTCCTGAGCTTTGCCGGGATTGTCACCTTGGGGCACGCCGCGTTTTTTGGCATCGGCGCGTACGCCACGGCATTACTATCTCTCGCCGGCTACCACGAGGCGATCAGTGCGACTGTGCTGGGCGGATTGGCGGCGGCGCTGCTGTCTGCGGTCGTGGGCCCCGTGGTTCTGCGGTTGTCCGGCCTGTCCTTGATGATAATGACGCTGGCGATCGCCGCAGTTCTGTTCGAGGCGGCAAACAAGGCGGATTGGCTCACGGGCGGCGAGAATGGTCTCAGTGACGTCCGGTTCGCTCCGATCCTCGGTTTGCTCAAATGGTCAGTTTATGGACAAACAGCTTATCTCTACACCCTCGTCTGGCTGTTCGCGCTGTTTGCGCTCATGCGTTGCGTTGTGGCCTCGCCGCTCGGTCTTGCGCTTCAGGGTGTAAAGGAAAATCCGATCCGGATGCGATTGATCGGCGCGCCGGTCGCACGCCAGCTGTTGTTGATCTACGCGCTCAGCGCCTTCATGGCGGGAGTCGCCGGCGCACTTTCCGCGCAGACTACGGGGTTTGTCGGGCTCGATGTGCTGTCGACCGATCTCTCCATCAGCGTTCTGGTGATGCTTATTCTCGGCGGTGTTGGCAGCATCTACGGCGGACTGGTCGGCGGCGCGCTTTACATGATTCTGCGCCACCTAGCCTCAGCTTTTAATCCCTACCATTGGATGTTTGTCGTCGGCCTGTTGTTGATCGCGGTTGTTCTGTCCGGTCAAAACGGCGTGCTCGGGGTTTTGGATCACGTCATCGCTCGGCTTGCCCGGGCGGTCGGTTCCCGGCGTGGTGCGGCGGGTGGTCCATCGTGACTGCCGCCGTGCTCGCCGCGACTGGCTTGGAAAAGCACTTCGGCGGCGTCTACGCAACGCAGGGGGTCGACCTGACGCTCGAGGTGGGCGCCCGCCATGCGCTGATTGGCCCCAATGGCGCCGGGAAGACGACGCTGGTTGGTTTGCTGTCGGGCGCGTTAGTGCCGGATTCCGGAACAGTCCTGCTGCGCGGTCGTGATATCACCCGTCTGTCCCCAGAGGGCCGTGTCAAGCTCGGGCTTGTGCGCACGTTCCAGGTCAATTCGCTGTTTAGAACGCTTAGCGTCTTCCAGAACGTCTTCCTTGCCGCCTGTGAACGTCTTGGCGTGAGCCGTGTCATGTTCAGAACGGCGGCTCGTCAGACTGAGGCCGCCGCGAGCGCCTGGCGCGTGCTCGAACTCCTCGGCTTGGAAAGCCATGCGGCTACGAGGGTCGCCGAGGTTGCGTACGGCCGTCAGCGACTGGTCGAGATTGCGATCGCTTTGGTGTTGGAGCCTAAGGTGCTGCTGTTGGACGAGCCCGCAGCTGGCATTCCCAGCGCTGAATTACCGGCATTGCTTGCGGCGATCGACGGTCTAGCCGATGACATCGCCATCTTGATGATTGAGCACGACATGCAAGTGGTGCGGCGGTTCGCGCGCACCGTAACGGTCTTGGCCGAGGGCACGGTGTTGGAAACCGGAACGCCCGAAGTGGTTATGAACTCGGCGAGAGTTCGTTCGGCGTATCTCGGTAAATCGGGTCAAGAGCGATATCGGGCGCGGCCGCTGCATGCTTGAGATCATGTCTCTCTCGGGCGGCTGGGGAAGCACCACAATCGTCGAGGATCTTTCCTTGACCGTCGGCACTGGCGAGGCGGTCGCCATAGTGGGGCGAAACGGCGTCGGCAAATCGACCCTGCTTGAGATTATCACCGGGCGCGCCCGCCGCAGTGGCGGCACGATCCGCCTGGCCAACAAAGACATCTCGCATCAGCCAACCAAGTACCGGGCCAAAATGGGGCTTGGTTATGTCCCGCAATCAAGAGAAGTGTTTCCAAGTCTGACGGTGCGCGAGCACATCGCTGTCTCGGCGCGGCCGGGGCAGTGGTCGGAAGATCGGCTGCTCGGCCTATTTCCGCCGCTGGCGCGCCGTTTGCACAGCCTGGGTGGACAACTTTCCGGAGGCGAACAGCAAATGCTGGCGATCGCACGGGCCTTAAGCGCCAATCCGAAGATGTTGCTGATGGACGAGCCTTCGGAAGGGCTGGCACCGGTCGTGGTGGAGCAACTCATCGAAGCGATGAAGACGATGGCAAAAGCCGGTTCGCTGGCGATTTTACTTGTCGAGCAACGGATCGACTTGGCACTGGAATTGTCGACACGCTGCGTCGTCATGGACCGCGGCCGGTTAGTGCACCAGGGAGCGAGCATCGAGCTTGCCGAAGACGAAGAACGGCTTGGCCGCCTTTTGGGGCTCGGCGGCAATGTCTGACCGGCAATTGACCATATGCATACGAGCAAGTCCGCTC
>JBAUGC010000896.1:0-2588 GCA_049679485.1 Xanthobacteraceae bacterium | reverse complement strand
GGTGAGCACCGAGAGGCCGAGCGAAATCGAGATCGGCATTCCGGTCGCCATCAGCGCGAGGAGGAGCGCGAACAGAAGTTCGGCGCGCACGGTGTGCGACAGCTCGATGATGTGCAGCCGCGCGGCGAAACAAAGCAGCGCCAGCGCAATCGGGATCGCGACGATCAGCGTGGCGGTGATGGCGTCGCTAAGCGGCCGCGGCGCCGACGGCTTGGAAGTGGCCGACAACGCAATCATCGCGCCGCCTCCGCGACCGGCGCGATCGCTTCCGCGCTCGGCGCTTCATAATCGACCCCGTGGCCTTGATGCGGCACCTGCCCGGTACGCAGAAAGCGCCACATCACCTGCAGGAAGCGGAAGCACATCAGATACGAGCCGAGCGGGATGCACAGATAAATGATCCAGCTCGGCCATTCGAGTTCTGGCGAGACTTCGTCAGGATCGAGATCGTGGACGTAGACCGCACCGAGCGTGCCGACAACGCCGGTGAACAGCGCGCCGCACAACAAAGCGAACACGATCACGGGCCGGCGCGCTGTAGGTCCCAGTCGTTTGACAAAGACATCGACGCCGACGTGAATTCCGGTGCGCACGCCGAGCGCGGCGCCGAATTTTGCCATCCACACGAACATGTAGGTGGCAAGCTCCTGCGCCCAGGACAGGTCGATCGCGGCGAGCGAGCGGTAGACCCAGTCGGCGGCACTGGCGAGCACGACAAATCCGTGTGTGCCCGCCCAGCGAGTCAGCTCGGCCGAATTGCTGGCGCCATACCGGTGGATGACCGCAACGAACGTCAGGATTGTCGCCGCCCCGATCAGGACGGCGATAATCCATTCTTCGAGCCGGTCGAGGATCCAGTTGAACACCCGGTCGGCCCCGTAAACCAATACTACCGAAGCATGCGGCTTAGCGGCTCAGGATTGCGGCGGTGTGAAGCCCGACGCCTTGTAAATCCGCTCAATGAAGTCCTTGCCGAAACGGGCCTGCATTTCGGTATGAACCGGCATCAGTTTGGCGATCCAGGCCTTCCGCTCGGCTTCGGTCAACACGTGGACCTCGGTCTTGCCGGAAGCTTTGATTTTTTCCATTGCGGCGGCGTTGTCCTTCTCGGCAGTGGCGTTGAAGAACTCGGTCGTCTCCTTCACGGCACGATCGAGTTGTTCGCGCACGTCCGGCGGCAGCGAATTCCAGAATTTCTTGTTGGTCACCAGCGCATAGGTGAGCCGGCCGTGATGCGATACGGTTAGATAGCGCTGCACTTCGTAGAATTTCTGCGTCAGGATGTTCGACGGAACATTGTCCTCGCCGTCGACGACGCCGGTTTGCAACGACTGATAGACCGCCGAGAACGGCAGGATCTGCGGCAGGGCGCCAAGTTCGCGCGCCACCGCTTCGAGCACCTTGCTGCCCTGGATCCGCATCTTCAGGCCGCGGAAATCGTCCGGCATGAGCAGCGGTTTGTTGCAGGTGTAAACGTGCGCGCCGTTATCCCAGTAGGCCAGCGGCGACACGCCCTTGGCCTCAAGCTTTTTGTTGAGGTCCGCCATCATCGGGCTCGCCATCATCTGCCGCGCATGGACCTCGTCGCTCATGAGGAACGGCAGATCGAAAATGTCGAATTCCTTGACCCCGAGCGGACCGAATTTGGAGATCGACGGCGCCAGCAGCTGAACCGACCCGAGCTGCAACGCTTCCAGCTCCTCCTTGTCCTTATAGAGCGAGGAGTTCGGATAGACTTCGACCTTCACCCGGCCGTTGGTGTACTTCTCCGCCAGCTGCTGGAACAGCAGCGCGGCCTTGCCCTTGGGCGCATCGGGCCCCACGACGTGACTGAATTTGATGATGATCGGCTCGTCGGCGAAGGCCGGAGTCCCGAACGCAAGGGCGACGATGACGGCGACCGCGATGACGAAACGTTGCATGGATTTTCCTCCCAGGAAATGACGGCCGACACTCACGGGGAACGGGCGAAGCCTGGCGCGCGAACCTTGGCCTTTATCTGTTTACGGGATTATCTGCTTTCCACCGCATCCTGTCATCCGTCTTTAGTCTGCTGCTTCAATGCAGCGCAGCGGCGACACGCGGAACCAGCGCACCGCGATGGCGGATGACGTCGCCGGCAAGCCGATGCGCGGCGCTTGCTGCCTGCGCGGCTTCCGTTCCCGAAAGCCGCGCCGCGAGATAACCAGCATTGAAACCATCGCCGGCGGCGGTTTCGTCGACCGGCACCATCACCTCCGGCACCGGCACGAATTCCTGGACGCCGCCTGCCGCGACCAGCGCGCTTTTTGGACCGTTCTTGACCACGACTTCACCGATGCCGAAGGCTTGCAGCCGTGCCACCGTCGCCTCCGGTGACGGGTCGCCCCACAGCACAGCTTCGTCGTCGAAGGTCGGCAGCGCGATATCGACGCGCTTGAGCGCCTCGATAAAGACAGTGCGGGTGCGGGCGAGATCGCCTTTCCAGCCCGGCGGGCGGAAATTGCCGTCGAACGCCACTTTGACGCCCTGTTGGCGCGCAGCTTCGAGCAGAGCAAGAAAGCGGCCGATGCCATTGTTCGAATACAGCGACAGCGTTATGCCGGAAA
>JBAUGC010000895.1:0-2240 GCA_049679485.1 Xanthobacteraceae bacterium | reverse complement strand
GGATTGGAGATAATAGACCGATCCGCGTCCGGCGATTACCCAATTGCCTTGTCCAGCCGCCTCGCGCTCGACTTTTTCGGCGGTCTCGCGAATACGGTCGGCATCTACCATCTTCACCCGCTGAGCATTCAATCTGCCTTCGAAGCTGCCGCGCATGAACGCCTTGAAGAGCCTGTAGTGCAGGGTGTCTCGGCGCTCCTCACGCTGCTCCACGGCCGGGCAATCGAAGCCGAGGATGCGGGCGGTCTCGACGGTAAGCAGTTCGACCCACAATTTCCAACCAAACCGCGCCGCAAGTGTCGCGGCGATATCCGCCGCTCCGCCGTATTCGCGAACGATTGTCATGATCTTGATCATTGAAGAGCCACGCCAGTGAGTTACTGGGCTAACCTACCGCCACCCCGCCACTAGCCTGGGGATCGTTCTTGCGAACGATGAAGGCGAGCAGAAACATTATGCTCGCCGCGATGGTCAGCACCAGGAAAATATCGATGTACGCGAGTGTCTCCGCTTGTCTTCCCATAGCTCGGTAAAGCAGACCGTAGGCCCGCTTGGGCGCGTCGGCAACGCTCGAGCCGGAGTGGACCAGTTGCAGGCTCAAAGCTTTTACCTGGTTCTGAACAGACTGATCGAACCGAGTGGTATGCTGCGATAGCACCACCTGATGAACTTGCGCGCGCCGCGCCAACAGCGTCGTGACCATAGAGGTTCCCACGCTGCTGCCGATATTGCGCATGAAGTTGATGATGCCGGCCACGCTATTGGCTTTTTCGGCGGGCATCCCGATGTAGCCCGCCATTGTCACGGGAACAAACAGAAGGCCGAGGCCCACGGATTGAATCAAACGCAGCACGGTAGCCGACTGGACACTGATCAACGTATCCAGCTGCACTGTGGAGACATACATCCCGATCGCCAGCGCCAGCCAGCCCGCGGCGATGATGTATTTGGCTGGATATTTTCCGGCCAGCATGCCCACGATGGGCATCTCCAACAGCACGATGAAGCCGCCGCCCGACAGAACCAGCCCGGCATTTTCCGCCGTGTATCCCAATATGGTCTGGAGAAATTGCGGCATCGTCACCAGCGCGCCGAATAGCAGAACGCCGAAAATAAACATCATGAGGTTTGCAGTCGCGAAGTTGAAGTTCTTGAACAGATGCACGTCGATGATAGGTGCCTTATGACGCCACTCCCAAATGACGAGACCAACCAGACAGACCACTGAGACGATCACCAGGCGGGTGATGAACGTGGAGCCGAACCAATCGTCTTCCTGGCCCTTATCGAGCACTACTTGAAGCGCCCCCACGCCCACAGCAAGCAGCGAGATACCGATAAAGTCGACGCTTACGCCTGCCCTCTTGGTTCGCCGCAGGAACGGCGGATCTTCTACCAGATGCATGACCAGGAACATCGCCAGGATTCCTACCGGCAGGTTGACGAAGAAGATCCAGCGCCAGGAATAGTTATCGGTGATCCATCCACCCAGTGTCGGTCCGATGGTGGGCGCCATGATCGCTGTGATTCCGTACAGCGCAAACGCGAGGCCCCGCTTCTCCGGCGGGAACGTATCGGCGAGGATGGCCTGCGCCATGGGCTGGAGTCCGCCGCCACCGGCACCCTGGATAACGCGAAAGAGCAGCAGCATGTTCAGGCTGGTGGCGCTGCCGCAGAGGACCGAAGCCACTGTAAATATGAAAATGCAGACGATGAAGAAGCGTTTTCGGCCGAAGAGGCTGGCCAGCCAGCCGCTGATCGGAAGGACGATGGCGTTGGACACCAAATACGAAGTGAGCACCCAAGTGCTCTCGTCGTTGCTCGAACCGAGACCCCCCGCCATGTATGGCAAAGCCACATTGGCGATGCTGGTGTCGAGCACCTCCATGAACGCCGCCATCGCGACCACCACGCCTATGAGCCAGGGATTGAATTTCGGCCGCCACGGCCCGGGAGGCACACCCCGCTCGGGCACCGAGTGCACGTCCGCGTTATCGGACATAGACTTTCGGCTCCACTGACATGCCGGGTCTCAGCCGGTGGTCATCGTTTTCGTTGGGATCGATATCTATCCGGACGGGGAGGCGCTGCACTACCTTCACGAAATTTCCCGTGGCATTTTCCGGCGGTAGCAGGCTGAGCAGCGAACCGCTGGCACCACCGATACCTGTGACTCTGCCTTTGTATTCACGGCCGTAAGCATCCACGCTAAACGTGACTCGCTGGCCCGCTTTCATGTG
>JBAUGC010000894.1:0-2689 GCA_049679485.1 Xanthobacteraceae bacterium | reverse complement strand
TCTCAATTCAAAGCCTGCCCGCGCAGGCGGTGTGCTAATCTATTGAAATAACTTCGGCTTTGGCCACAATGGCGGATAGCACGCCCCCAATTGTGTCAGCTGACGGCAATTTGTCTATTCCTTCATTTTTCGCAATTTCGTGAATCCTTTTGCTCGCCTCCCCGAGTTTCATTCGCTCTTTCGTCTTCTGATGGTGCTTCATTATGTAGGCGCCAATATAAACGGAAAGGTCGCGCCAGGATTCCAGTTCCTGTCTGCCACGTTTCGGCTTGCGGGGTGGCGAAGGAAGGGACGAAGGGCTGGCCAGCAAAAAGCGCGCCCATTCTTCCTCGAGTATCTCTACCTCGTATCGCCGTTCTGTCGCAGTGAGCACTTCGGCAAAATGCTTTCCAGCCTCTGACCTTTGAACGACCACTTCACTGATTTGTTCTGCGAAATCCGCTAACCTAACCCTAAATGTGCCACTTGAGGGTTTGTCCTTGTCTAAGCGCAATGACCTAAATTTGGCACTGTCGACGCTCGACCAAAATGTCTTCGGGATCTCGATCCATAACGAGCCAAATGCTGGAAACCGAAAGCCTGCCTTGATCTGCCCACCTTCAACAGGCCAAGCAGCTTACTGTATTCGCGCGTATTCGAATCTGGATTCAAACGCGCGACGACATCGCGCAAAGAAATTCCTGGTTTATCAGTCGCTCCATCCATGGCTACTTCCATTGCCACATCCTCCTGTTCGTTCAGCGTGCCGCGTCGGCGCACCGGTGGTCCGAAAGGGCTTGCAAGCAGCACTCCACAAGTTTGTCAGCCTCTTTTGCCGCAAGTCTCACGAACGGGCGGCGCGAAGGTCTGCGACACGGCAAATAACAGATCCCGCGAGCCGTTCGGCATCGGGAATACCTGCGTCTTTAATATCGCCTGACGATGCGGAAATCGATAGGTCGTGATTGTTATCCCAGGCCAGTCACGCGGTTTGCCTATCGCAGAAATTGGGTTCGTTTTGTAGACCGCGTCTTCTCCGCATTGGCTCAACAAAAAAATCTACGGATGGAAAAGCCTCGGATCGAATGTGAGTGGCGTGACCGCTGTAATCGTAATCCAACCAATGCCTTCGTGCCGATGATTAATCAGCGCGTTGCGATCGGGCGCGCCGACGATGGGCATGATAACTGAAGGGACCACAGGAATGAGCGCGGTGGCTTAATCGAGCCCTTCATCTCCCAATGACTCGGTGTGGGTTTCACGCGAAGCCCAATCACTTGGCAGGTGTCGTGGACTGGAACATCATCCGGAACAGCATACTCGACCATAGCCTGAGGCATTAGCAGGCTGGAGTCGGTGACATGGACGCGTTTCTCCAATGCTGAGAGCGACGGCACAGTCGAACAATCCGTCACCGGGCGCCCACGGTATTCCAGCGGCCGCTGTTCGCCAGCCCGTAACCGCCGCCGAAATCGCCGGCGCGCCGCAGGCTCGATAAGCGCCAAAGGCGCACTATGCCGCCGCACCCCAATCGATCTTGGCCAATATCTGCTCGACGAACCGGCCGCCGATCTCGGTTTGTGCTACTTCCAGCGGCGCCTCGCCGTCAAGGATTGCCAGAGCCTCGCGAAGCCACCGGTTCGCCTTCGCCACGTCGCCGAAAACATCCTCGGTCAATGCCTGGATCCGCGTCAGGCGCACGACCCGATCGGATTCCTCAACCGTCAATGGCTGTCTATTGGCCTTGCGATGCCTCTGCGTCCGCTCCGGGATGATAAATCGACCGATCTCTCGCTCCGAGAAACCACTGCGCCTGAGATGGATGAGCGTGCGCAAAGGAATGCGACGACGAACTAAGCGGGCAAGATCAGCCTCAGAGGTCACCGTCTGCCCAAGAACCTCCTGGCCGCCGAGCTTCTGGAAGACCGCGTCTATTACCGGCCGCGTCGCCTGCATTTGAAATCGCTCGTCTGCGGCAATTTCCCGACAATGTAGCCGGCTTGCCACAGGTTTCCGAGAGACGAGCAATGGCTTTTCCGTTAATGTTTGGGCTAACCTCTTTTCTGCTCTCGCTTTCGTGGCCGGATACCAGGCCCGCTACGGTTCTCGTCGATGAAACTCGACGCCGGCACGGTTCAGCGCATTTCGCGTTGCTTCGATGGCTGTCGCTGAGACCTGTCGCGCCCCAGTACATTGTCGATTGCCAACGTGGCCGTTGCTTCAAACTTCGTCTTGATCCGCATCAGCGCCCGATGCGTAGCATCGGCTCTACCGATGGCGGCGCAATACCCAGGGCGACATCGCGGATGCCATCACAGCAGGCTGCGTTCGGCCATTCCGCAACGACTGCAGGCGACGAAAAGCTTTAGCTAACCCTTGGTCACGACCGGAGGTACGGGCGCTTTGCCCTTGCCGATCGGAGCCTTGCCCTTGCCGACACAGCCGGCAACGCTCATCGCCAAGAGCACCGAGCAAGCGATTGCAAGAAATCTATTCATAGCGGCCCCTAGACTTTGCGTGATTTCGATTCGATGGAGCTACGTAGCCGCGAGATTGGAAGCCCGCTAGTGCATAAAAGCCACATAGGGCGCCGTTTTTGCGTCTCGGTGGGTCGTCCCGACGATGACGGCTTGTAGCCCGACGAACGGACGTTCGGCCGTCCCGATGAAGAAGGGGCTTGTCCCCGACGGATTACGGGAGGGATTGGCGC
>JBAUGC010000893.1:0-1700 GCA_049679485.1 Xanthobacteraceae bacterium | reverse complement strand
CGCGCGACCCTTTGCTGGCATCGGCGAATACTGCGCCGCGAAGTCGATATCGACTGCGAATATTCGGGCTTCGTCGAACGGACCGGTCCGATTTCGCTGCGCGCCGAACGCGGTCGCTTGAGCGCGGCCGTGCCCCTGTATGGAATGATTGCCGGACGAGGGATCGGCCGGTTTGCTCGGCTCCTGCACGGCACCGCCGACGGACAGTTGACGGTCTACGCCGCCGCGCGGCCTCGATTGCGGCCGGATTGGACCGTCGCGCTCGATATGAACGAAGGCTTCCGGTGGGAACAACCGCCAATCCTGAGAATCTTGGGTTTCGCAGTCAACCTGACCCATTTTGTCGAGCCGAGAGTCCGCGAGCAGATGCAGCGCGTGCAAGCGGACGCGGCCGCAAACCTTCGCAGCCTCGATCTCCGCGGCAAGGCCGAAACCGCGTGGCGCCACGCATTTCAAGCGGTGAAAATCGTCGACGCCCCTGAAATCTGGCTGCAGATGGCGCCGCAGACGGTGGCATTTGCCGGCATGCATGCGCACGGAAATGTCCTTGAAGGATCTTTAGAGATCATGGGAACGGCAACAACGACGATCGGCGCTGAGCCCGCGGCAAACGTGCCTACGCCGCTGCCGGCGCTCGGAACCGATGTCACCGAGCCGGGACGATTTGAGATCGTGCTCCCCGTCAACATCGACTACGACGCCGTCCGGGCGAAAATTCAGGAAGTCGCGACCGCGATGAACGGCATCGGGCCGGCCCTGCGCGAGATTAAGGTTCGCCCGTCAGCGGACAAAGTTGTTATTGGGCTTCGGCTGGCGGGCGCCGACACCACCGATAAGGATGGCGAATGGCTCTATCTGACGGCGACGCCGCGCCTCGATGCAGAAAAGCAGACGATCGCGTTTCCCGATATTGCCGTTTCCACATCGCAGCAGACGGAGGCAACGCCGGCTGCCGCTTTGCTCAAAGACGACCGCTTCCTGCAGAGCCTGCGGCAACAATTGCAGGTCCGCTATCAGGCCGAGCTCGACAAGATCGTGGCTTCGGCGAATGCGCGTCTGACCCGGTCGCTCGGCGACGGATTTCGCAGCGAGGCGCACCTGACATCATCGGGTGTAGGCAACATGCAGCTTCTCGCCAGCGGCATGCGCGTCGACTTTCGCGCCGGCGGCGATCTGAAGATTTTGTATGGTCTTTGATCGCGGCGGCAAGGCGCATTCATGATCTCCTCCACACAACGTCGACTCGTATCTAAAGGCCTCGTGTTGGTTGCCGGGGTGATCACTTCCACCGTTTGTCTGGGCGCGCTCGACCGGGCGAGCGCACAATCCGCGTTTTATCTGGCCAGTCGTGAGGAGCTTGCCGGGCCGCCCGGAACGCTGATCCGCACAGCGCCCATGCAAGGCGCCCCAAATAACGCCGCCGCTTATCGAATCTTGTACCGATCCACCGGGCTACACAACGAGCCAATTGCAGTGTCGGGGATTGCGGTCGTTCCGGAAGGGCCAGTCCCAACGGGCGGACGCCCGATCGTTGCCTGGGCGCATCCGACAACAGGCGTGGTCCCGCGTTGCGCTCCGTCTCTGGCGTTGTTTGTCTTTCAGCAAATCCAGGGCCTCAGAAACATGGTCGAACGCGGCTATGTCGTGTCTGCCACCGATTACCCAGGGCTCGGCACGCCGGGTCCGCATCCATACCTTGT